>JBHADY010000178.1:0-7309 GCA_041855325.1 Ignavibacteriota bacterium | reverse complement strand
TAATAAAATGGAGTTAGCTATAGAAAGTCTCGTAAGAGAAGACCTCGCGGTATATGAGCGCCTCGGGTATAAAGTCTTCTACATTTCCGTAGAAGAACAGCAGAATCTGCAGCAAGTATATGACTTCATAAACGGAAGTATCACGCTGCTGAGCGGACAGTCCGGCGTGGGGAAATCCTCCCTGCTGAACTACTTATATGGAGAAAAAATACAGAAAATATTAGAGATTAGCGATAGCAGTGGCAAAGGACGGCATACGACTTCTAACGCAACTCTCGTGAAGATAAACGAAAATACGTCTATTATTGATACTCCGGGAATACGTGAATTTGGTCTTTGGGGTATAGAAGCAGAAGAACTCGCCCTTATGTTCGATGACTTTGAGCCATATAGGGATAAATGCAAGTTCATTCCCTGCACGCACATACACGAGCCGAAGTGCGCCGTGCAAGAGGCACTCGAGCGTGGCGAAATAGACGAAGAACGCTATCAAAGCTATCTGAATATATACGAAACCCTCTTGGATATGTAGTATAGTCAGAACAATGAAGTAACATAATTTAAATAATTATGGTAAGTATTATGGAAAAAAGAAAAAAAAGTACACTTAGTGTATATAAATATGCTCTCCTTTTGGTAATAGCACTACTTTCGGGCTTTTCAGCAAAAGCAGAGAACTCGAATTATCTCTCCTCTTTCGAAGGTCGCAACTTCTATGTTGCTTTTATGCAGAATGAAATAAAATTCTCAAATAGACCTGACGAACCAATTGCACTTCACCTATTCTTCGCAAGTAGCGATACCACAAGCGTTACCATACACTTCTTGGATCAATCGCACGAGCTATACCTTCTGCCTAATAAGATAGAAAAGTATACCTTTAAGCGAGAAGTAGTGCTGATGAATTCCGAAAGAATAGAGAAAAAGGCTATTCGCATAGAAGCGAGCAACCCAATCACAGTGTGCGGAATTAACTCCATGGCAGCATCTTCTGATATGTTCAGTGCTATCCCAACTCAGAACTGGGGCAAAGAATATGTGGTAATGTCTTATCCCAATGATACTTACGTAAATAAAGAAGAATCCGACCCGGACGTTCCGAGAAGAAGCCAATTCTGCGTTCTCGCAAGAGAAAATGGAACCACAGTAACCATCACTCCGACGGTAACAACTGCTATGGGCAAAGCTGAAGGACAGCCATTCAACGTAACTCTCAATAAAGGCGAGACTTACTTAGTGCAGTCCTCCAACGTAGCCACTGGCGGAGACCTTACCGGTACTCTCGTTACTTCTGATAAGCCCGTGGGGGTTATCAGCGGACACGTTCGCACGGCTATACTGCAAAAGCTCCCCTCTAATTTCGACACAAAAGACCACCTCGTGGAGATGCTACTCCCCGTAACCGCTTGGGGAAAGCGATTCATCACCACTCCATTCCTTATGTACAACAAGAAAGAAGATGCGAATCTATTCCGCGTGGTTTCTCGCGTGCCGAATAACCAACTGAAAATTACTGACGTTAAAGGAAGTGTTAGGAACTATACACTATCGGGAATTAACTCCTTCCTCGAGATAAACGACCTGCATAAAGCTGCAGTATGGGAAAGCCAATACCCTATTCAAATTATGCAATATATGAAGCATACTGGTGGATACGACGATAATATAAACTATGATCCGAGTATGACGCTTATCCCGCCGACTGAGCAATATGTGCGAAAAATACTCCTTCAAGTGCCGGACAACTCCAAAGAACTCAGCGTTATTACCCAATACGAAGCACACTATGCTATGTTAGTAATGGAGAAAAAAGCTGTGCCGACTATGCGTCTTGATGGATTAACAATAGATATTATCCCTGACTTAAAGATTAACCCTATACCAAATACAGAGTATGTTTGGGCTCGCTTCCCGGTTAGGGCTGGCAGCCACCGTTTCACTTCTGATGAGGGACGATTCTCTGGTATTTTGTACGGATACGGCAAGAATGACTCATATTCTGTGATACTTGGCTCTTCTCTCCTTCCTGTGAAGATGGTAGATAAAACGCCTCCGACTCTCGTGGCAGAGGCAAAGTGCAATATGATAATGGGTCACGCCACAGAGACCATAGACACCTTATTTAACTCAGGCTTAGATAATGTTTTTGTAGATAAGAATCAGACTCAGAATTATAGTTTCTCTATTACTCCTATAGAAGATACGACTACTTACGTTAGCTTCACAGCTAAAGTAATTGACGATAATAAATCTGCTACTATCATTATTTATGCTCGTGATAGATCCGGCAATATATCTCGTTTCACTCACTCATATAACCCGCTAATTACAGCTTTCTCGCACTCCACTCCGCTGGAAAGCTCTATGACTTGGAAGGATATTAAGTGCATTGATGCGCTTAAGCTTATTAATAAGTCGAACGAGCCATATACTCTGATTTCAATGAAATCAAATAATCCGAAGGTAAGCATAGTTCATAATTATACTTACCCTATGGAAATTGATATAAACAAGGAAATAGAATATGGTCTTTGCTTCGATCCTAAGGATGATTTCAGCGATATAGAAGCGGAAATATCCTTCGACTTTGAATGCAATAAGTCAGTTAAATATAAGACTATTATGCGAGTTAGCGCTTGCGAAATTGATTATACTAAGCAATTGGACTTCCAGAGTGTATTCATTGGCAAGGACAAGACTTTATCTGCCGACATCATAAATATTGGCAAAGACACAATTAGCATTAATGGATTAAAGAGCAAGGGTCAGGCTTCTGGTGTATTTGATTACGCTTCGCTGAATAGCTTCCCTATCATTCTCCCTCCGGGCGAAACTAAGCAAGTTAAGTTTAAATTCACTCCGAGCGATAAAGCGGAATATCAGGAAACTTTCATCTTGGAATATGATTGCTCTAAGGAGGCGGCTATCTCGCTGAAAGGAAAGGGAATTAGCTCTGAGCTGGCGGATTTATCGCACGACTTCGGATCTGTGCGCCTCGGCGAAAAGAGCGTGCATACTTTCACGCTTACTAATAGCGGAAACACCCCAGCACCGATTAAATTCAAAAACATAGAATATAATGACGAAGGCTTTGATATAGATGAATTTACTAAACTTTCCCGCACTCTGCAGCCGGGAGAATCATTCGATATTAAGGTTTCCTTCGCTCCGAAAAGCGAAGGCAAAAAGCACCTGAAGGCATACTTCACTCTTAGCTTAGCAGAGGAAATTACATACTCTATGAGTCTATCGGGAGTGGGAATATTCCCTGGCGTTTCCGTGAAAGATCACGAGCTGGGCACTATCTATATTTATTCCATTAAGGATACTATTTTGCCTATCGTAAATTCCACTGGCACGCAGAACTTGCTTATCAATAATATAGTTGCAGAAAGCGGTGATTTCGACTCTTTCGAATATGATTTATCGCAATTCAATAAAAAAAGCGTGAAAGCAGGCGAAAAACTAATGATGCCGATTAAGTTCAAACCAAGGTTTGTCGGCGAGCATAAAGTGCGATTTGCTGTTTCTCACGATGCCAGCAATGAAATACTTCACTTCACGGTTACTGGTGGGTGCATTCCTTATGATACGCTAAGCCGTAACATACAGTTTTCTATAGTAGATAAGGGCAATCCTTGCAGCGAGATTATTATAAGTGGAAGCGTAAGCAACCAAGGGAATGTCCCAACTAAAATTAATAGCCTGCAAGTGGAAAAAGCCGAAATAATAAACGGCGAGCTGAAGCATAATATCACTTTCCCGCTTACTCTTAAGCCGGGCGAGGAATGCCACTTCGCTTATCATTTCCTTAATGACTTCGACACCGAGCAGGATATAAACTTCATCTTTAACTTCGATGATAATGATAAAAAAGTGGAAACATACCACTATAAGCCAAGTTATACGATGAAGAGCGTAGTGCTGAAAAAGCTGGATAATCTGCGTTTCAACGCAGGCGACACCATTCGCTTAGAGTTCAGCGGTGGCTTCCCACACACTAGCCACGTGCCTATTACGTCTTATTTACGCATACGCGCAGATGAAGAAGTTATAAAGCTAATTCCTGGAACATATATATTGGAATTGACAAAAAATTCAGAAAAAATGCAAAAAGAATTAGTTTTATTCACTAAAAATAGTTATTTTGACGTGCCGTTAACTAGCACTTTGGATTTTAAAGACAGTGAAATTCAGTGGAAGATAATTCTGCCATTCGTAACTTATTTCAAATCAAATAGATACAATAACATTAGTTATGAGTTCGTTTCCGATAGGTGTTTCAATAGCAAAGCGGACTCCTTAGTTACTGAAATGATAGAAGTATGCGCCCACGATCAGAGGGATATTCAGTTGGTGCAGGTTCCACAGCTTAAGTCTTACTTCATACGTGAAAACAGTACTTTAGTTCTGGAATTTGATAATTACCTCGAAAAACAGCATTTAGAATTAGAGATTTATGACTTAAGTGCTCAGTTAGTTCGTAAGTTTTCTGATATAAATCCGAAGATTGGAAAAAATAGTATTTCCTTAGACTTGTCAGAAATACCAGACGGAGTGTATTTCTACAAAGTTGAAGGCTTGTTTATAAAAGAAAATAATAAATTTATAAAATAATATAGGTATTGAATATGAAAATTCGTTACTTGGTTCTTACTTTGTTGATGATCGCGACTATGTCGACTTCACTTAAAGCTCAAGAAGAAGCCGATCCGCTAAGACCAGTGGCTAAGCTCGAATACATCTACTTGGGTGTTACTGGCGGGCTGAACATGGTGTCGCACTCTGCTAACTTAAAAACATTCGCATATAATAACATATGCCCAAGTTTTGAACACGGCGCTGCTACAGGCTTTCACGGCGGTGTATTCTATGAACAATTCCTCGGCGATGTGGGAACGGCTCACTCCTTAGTGATTAGAGCACTTTATAACACATACCCTACTTCTTTCTCCGTTTTCGGCGATAAACAATTAAGTAGAGTGAAAGACCCAAGCCTTCCTGAAGATCACCCAGACTATTATAGAGAAGTTTATACTACTACTCAGCACTTAAACGAGGTGAAATACAATGCCGCTTCTGTGGAGCTAATGTATAAATTCAGATTCCTTAACATAGCTGATATGGGCGCTTTAGTGGCTACTTTGGGACCAACTGTTGATGTGATTCTTACAAATGCAAGAACTCAAACAGTTGCAATTACTGACCCAGATAACGTGCAATTCATCGAAACTGCACTTAAACCAGGACAAAGATACTCCGAAGATAGAAGAACTCTCATCGCTTTCGATGGAGATATTGAAGATGCAAAATCAATCCGCTTTGGAGTGAAAGCTGGTATCCAGTTAGAGCTTAACATTCCAGGGCTGCCAGTGCAAATTATCCCTGGTGTATTCTATAACTTAGGTCTTACTGACGTTAATAACGAAGACTGGAAAGTAAGTGCATTCCAGCCAAGTGTGGACATAAGAATTCCTATTGGCTTCTAATCGATAATTTAGTTTAAATAGTGAAAAAGGCAATTGGGCAAGTGGCTCGATTGCCTTTTTCTTTTGCCTATTCCCTGCGGAGAATACACTTTTTGCCGTGTCATTCGTCTACACTAATAGATATTATAATTTTAGGTAATTACTAATTTAAGGTTATTAAGATAATGAAATACATCAAGATTACGAGTTTAACTCTCGCTATGCTCATCGTTTCTTCAGTTATTGCTTTTGCAAGCGACATCACAATTGACGTAATTGAAGGAAAAAAAGCATCTTACAAAAAAGATGACGTCCTGACAGCGAAAATCGTAGTAGAGCTAATCCATAGAAACTGCGATTTAGACATTAAAAGCACTAAGCTGAACACCAAAGGCTTAAAAATAAGCAAAGCCACTAAATGGGTGGAAAAAGAAGAAGGCGTATTCGAACGCAAAGTGAAGCTGCAAATCACCGCATCCAAAGGCAAAGCCACTCTAGAAGCAGTGCGCGAATGCAGCAGACGCGGCGGCGAAGCGACTCTCACTCTGCCAATCAAATAATAGCTAATTAATATTGTAATAGGTCTTATATATGCATCTCTCCAAAATCGCTAAGCCAAAGGCAGCAGTGGGTTTCGTGCTAATGCTGATATCAGTATTAGTGTTTAACTACTCGCTGGCACTGGGGCAATGCCCGAGCGCCTCGTCATCGGCGTGTTCTGCCTGCCCGAGTGCTAAGCAGTGCGGAAAGGATAAGCCTAAATCCGCAGCAGCGAAACAGGCTGAATCCATCTCGGACGAAGATGAGTTCTTAGACTACTCTCCCGATGAGGAAAATGCCGGAGCCGACGCAGGAGACGATGAATTCGAAGACTATGACGAAAGCACAGACACTCTGACTGCCTCCACCACTGCTACAGAAAAAGTGCAGGAAGTGGAGGAAGTCCCCATTTACAAGCATCACCTCTTCTTCCCAATGGCATCATTAGTGATGACAGCACTTGCGGGCGTGTTCGTGCGATTCCAAAAGACTCGCAAGCTGCGTCCTCTCTTCCTCGCCCTATCTATGATAGTCCTCGGCTTTTACATAGGGGCTTGCCCCTGCCCGATAAGCAGTTTCGTTTGGACTGTGATAGCCCTTTTCGGCGGGAAAGTCTATTGGGAGAGTATGATTTGGTTTCTAGCATTAATCCCGCTAACTTACGTATTTCATAAGACTTGGTGCGGGTGGGTGTGCCACTTGGGAGCGCTGCAGGAATTCCTCTTCGTAAAGAAATACAGTTGGAACTTTATGCGCACTAAGCGAGCTCAAACCGTGATGAAAATACTGCGCTATGCCATAGTCTTAGCCGTGGTGATAGAGGCAGTTATAGCGAATACATACACCTTCCATAAGTATGATCCTATTCGCACTGCGTATAACTTGGGTTATGGCGCGGGCTATTTCGAATGGATTATGCTTGCGATTTTCTTAGTACTATCTATGTTTTCTCATCGCCCATTCTGCAAGGTGGCGTGTCCTATAGGCTTGGTTTTGGGTTGGGTAACTCATATACCCGGAGCTGCGGTTATCGACTCCTCTGATAGCTGCGTTAACTGCAAAACTTGCTCTAAGAATTGCGATTATCAAGCAATTATTCGTGAAGATAACATAAGCACGGTGAATAACGAGGATTGCATTGCCTGCGGAGACTGTATGGGTTCGTGCAAGTACTCCAGCGCAAGACTATACCGCAAGGGCAAGACTCATAAAGTAATTAACTCCTTTAAGCGATAAGCACTTGCAGCTTATCTATTAGTCTTTTATCTATTACTTGTTTATCTAAATTATCACTTTCATAT
>JBHADY010000177.1:0-5903 GCA_041855325.1 Ignavibacteriota bacterium | reverse complement strand
GGGCTACTGGGTCGATAGGCACTCAGGCACTTGAAGTGATAGACGAAATAGCACCAAATACGAAAATACTATTTCTTAGCGCCCACAAGAACGCTAAACTACTTGAAGAGCAAGCACTAAAGTATAATCCCGAAGCAGTAGTAATTACGGATAAACCTTCGTATGATGAATTCATAGCGAATACTAAGTATAAAGGTAAAGTTTTATTCGGCGAGGAAGCCCTTGCAGAAGTGGCTTCGGACACAAGAAATGAACTGCTGATATCCGCCATAGTGGGATTCGCCGGTGTGGTGCCAGCATATTGTGCTATCAAAAGCGGGGTGAATCTTGCACTTGCAAATAAAGAAGCTCTCGTTTCTGCGGGAAGCATTATCATCGCAGAGGCGAAGAAGCAGGGCAGAGAGATAATCCCAATTGATAGCGAGCACAGTGCCGTGTATCAATGTCTTGCGGGCGAGAATAGGGACAATATAGAGAAAATCATACTTACGGCTTCCGGAGGACCTTTCCGCACTTGGAATGCTGATAGATTCAAAGACATTCAGCTATCCGATGCACTGAAGCACCCAAACTGGGATATGGGCAATAAGATTACCATCGATTCCGCAACTATGATGAATAAGGGCTTCGAAGTTATTGAAGCAGTGTGGCTGTTCGGTGTGGAGGCACAGAAGATAGATGTTTTGGTGCATCCGCAGAGTATAATTCACTCCTTGGTGCAGTTCCGCGATGGCTCGCAGAAAGCGCAATTGGGTTTGCCAGATATGAAGCTACCAATAGCTTATGCTATCACCGCACCGGATAGGAAGTTCCTATCATCAGAAAGATTGAATTTGTCGCAAGTGGGAAGTCTGACATTCGAAGAGCCAGACACTAAGCGATTCCCTTGCCTTGCCTTAGCTTATGATGCTCTCGCTCGCGGAGGCAATGCCTGTGCCGTCTTAAATGCGGCGAACGACACAGCGGTTTCCCTCTTCTTAGAGGAAAAAATACGCTATATAGACATTCCAAAGGCAATAGACTATGCACTCGGAAAGATAGCTTATATCGCCCAGCCGGGCATTAACGACATATTAGATACTATTAATGAAACAAAAGCTCTTATTTTGAGTATAAATAAGTTTTAGCAATAGTAACTATCAATAAATACACTACTTTAAATCGATAATAATACATTAATATAGAATATGGAATTCTTCTCATCTGCATTTTACTTTATAGTAGTAATAGGCATATTAGTTTTTATACACGAGTTTGGTCATTTCATCGCATCTCGTATCTCCGGGATGCGCGTGGATATCTTCGCCTTGGGAATGGGACCACGCCTCTTTGGCTTTAATAAAAAGACTGGATTCACTTTTGGCAGCCTGCCAGATGATTACGAAGGCAACGGCTTATGCGATTATCGCATTTGTGCTTTCCCTATTGGTGGGTATTGCAAAACTGCGGGAATGGTTGATGAATCAATGGATACAGACTTCGTGCAGAAGCCGCCTCAGGATTGGGAATTTAGAAGCAAGAACGCCTTCCTGAAGGCATTTGTTATCAGTGCCGGTGTTATTATGAACGTGCTTTTGGCATTGGGTGTATTTACTTATATACACTATTCTCAGGGTTCATATCACAATCCAGTAACTACCATAGGAAACGTGCAAGCGGGCTCCCTCGCTGCTAAGATAGGACTGAAAGAAAATGATAAAATCACTGATATAGATAATAAACAGGTTACTTCTTGGCAGGATATGCTTACATATCTTGCTTTAGATGACTTCGGCTCTACGAAGTCCATTAAAGTGAAACGCGACGGACAAGACTTGGTAATTAAGTCCAACGGAGACGACATAGTGCGTGCCGTGGGCAGCGCAAGTGGCTTCGGTTTCTCTCCGGCGAATGCATTCGTGCTTATCTCTGCTGTGGAGACAATTAAGCCAGCTGGAAAAGCAGGAATGAAAGAAGGCGATACCGTCCTTGCAATAAACTCAAAGAAGATTTATTCCGTTCTGCAATTCCAAGAAACTATAAAAGCGAATAAAGTCAATCAATTAGATATACAAGTTAAACGCGGAAAAGACACACTCTCTCTTGCTGTAACTCCAGATGCTTCTGGGTTAATCGGCGTGGAAATAGGCGAAGGTATGTTCGGCAAAATGGTGCATAAAAGCTATGGCTTAGGCGAAGCCTTTGCACTCGGCTGGGACGAATGTGTTAATTCCGTGAAGATGTTCTTTAATACTTTCTCGCAGATTTTCAAAGGGAATATCTCTGCGAAGCAGTCCCTCGGCGGACCAGTGATGATAGCGCAAGTTGCCTCTAAGCAGGCGGGCATTGGCTTAGTTAGCTTCTTGCACTTCTTGGGTATGCTTTCTATGTCCTTAGCGATTATCAATATTCTTCCTCTTCCAGCACTGGATGGCGGACACTTAGTATTCATCATCGTGGAAGCAATTATGCGCCGCGAAGTGCCAATAAAAGTGAAAATGATGATCCAGCAAGTGGGGATATACTTAATTATAGGTCTTACGCTATTTGTGTTCTATAATGACTTCGCAAGGCTCTTTGGATTCTAATAGTATATCATCTCTTATACAATAACTAAACTTTATTATACTAATTGATGACAGAAATAAAGAAAAAAAAGATACTCATCTCTAATGATGATGGAATAAACTCAGTGGGAATTTCTGCTTTGGCAGATGAGTTTTCGCGAGGCAATTATGAGTTATATGTGGTAGCCCCAGATAGGCAAAGAAGCGCCAGCTCGCAAATGGTAACTGTGGAGCATCCGCTTCGCGCTGTGGAGGAGAGTATTCCCGGCGTTAAGAAGGCTTGGGCGGTGAATGGAACACCCGCGGACTGCGTTAAGCTCGCGATAAGCCACCTCCTGCCAGAAGCACCTGATTTGCTGATAAGTGGGATTAACTTAGGACCGAATACCAGTGCAAGTATACTGTATTCAGGCACAGTGGGTGCTGCATACCAAGGGTTAATAGCCGGTGTGCCATCTATTGCTCTTTCTTTAGCGGACTTTAATTTAAAGGCAGATTGCCGTGCCACAGCTAAAGTTGGCAAGGTAATTGCAGATAAATGCTTAAGCAAAGAGCTGGAATTAAACGGATTTTTGTTAAATATTAACGTCCCGAAAGGGAATTACGAAGAGCTAAAAGGTATAAAGACTACTAAGCTGAGTAGTGCATTCTGGCGCGACAAGTATGAAAAGCACGCCGACCCGTTTGGTCGTGATTTTTATTGGTTCGCAGGGGAGTATATTGTCCCCGAGGAAGAAGCCCTCAGTACCGATGATGCCTGCCTGGCAGGGAAGTACGTATCAATCACACCTCTTAAGTTCGAACTATACAATCATAAGCATATTGACTATTTGAACAGTTTAGATTTAACTATTTAGTGCTGGTGCGAAAGAAACTATTATACCTATTTTGTGTAAATACAATTACGAGAGTTTAGGACTATAATGGCTAAGCTTATAAATACAGATAATATAGAAGATGGAATGGTGATAGCAAAGGACGTTCTGAATAACAACGGCTTCGTTATCGTTCCAGCCGGAATGAAAGTAACTGATAGACATAGAAGAGTGTTGAAGACTTGGAATGTATCCCAAGTATACGTCGTGGATGGAGAGTCAGATGATAATCCACCAATCATCACAACAGAAATCCGCGAGCTCTGCATACAATCTATCAAGCAGAAAGTGCGTTGGCTACCAGAGTTAGATATAGAACACGACTTAATAGAAAGCATAATTCATAGATTATCTTCATTATACGTAAGGAGGAACGAAGAATGAAATCAATATCTCATTTACTTCATTCAGTCGAAGAGTTCCCAACGCTTCCTACTGTATATTTGAAGTTTATTCAGACCTTAGATAATCCAAATACTACTGCAAGTGAAATAGCTGCGGCTATATCGCTAGACCCGGCAGCATCGGCAAAGGTGCTGAAGGTAGCAAATAGCAGTATGTATACTTTCCGCGGTCGCGTGTCTACTATCTCTCAAGCAATATTTAATATTGGCTTCGTCGGTGTGAAGAACGTTGTCCTATCTATGGGGTTAATGGAGCTTTTCACTAGTATGAACTATAATAATCGTTTCTCCGCAGTGGAGCTATGGAAGCATTCCTTAGCTGTGGGAGTGATCGCATCGAAGATAGCTACCAGCGTACCGAAGGTGAAAAATGATGACTATTTCTTAGCGGGAGTATTGCACGATATAGGCAAACTCTTCCTGCTAAATACCTATAAGCATGATTACATAGAAGCTGTGAATTATGCTTACAAAAAGAAAATACATATACGCGAAGCTGAGCAACTGAGATTCGGAATAAGTCACTGCGAAGCCGGAGCAATCTTAGCAGAGAAGTGGTCTCTGCCTATGGTATTGCGTAGGGCTATTCGCAATCATCACATTGGAATTATCAAATCCGAAGAGGATATACTCCCTGCTATTATTAATGTAGCGGACTGCGTGGCTATGCTATATGAAATGGGCGACAATGGATATAATACAGTAGAGCGAATACCAGCGGGAATTTGGAATAACTTAAATTTGCCTAATAACTTTTTTACGAATAATATGCAGGAAATCATAGAAGTCTATGAGGAAACCCTGAGCATATTTACAATAGATGATATTTATTAGATAAAGTATGCAAGCAAGCGGTCAAAGCCAGTATATCTTAGATGTGCTTAACAATTATCAGTTCAAGTCGGTAAATATATCGAACTTGTTGGATATATACTCTGCTATTGTTCATCAAGTCGCAGAGATTAGCTTCGTCGATAACGTAGCTATGTATTCTCTAAATTACGATACATACGAGTTCGGTTTAGAGATCACAAGCGATCCACTAACAGAGAACCATTACTCCGCTCTCTATGACGAGATGCTCTTGGGTGGCACTATCGGAGAGCTAACGAGCAATTTAGAGATGATAACATATTATAAATCCGTGAATGAAGCATACGTGCTAATCCCGCTTGTTTCCATAGATTATATTACCGGTATCCTTGTCTTTAAAACAAAGGTAGAACTAAATGACTCTGAGAAGCAGATTTTTAAGCTGTGGCTATCCCACAAATCGCTGATGATAGAGAATATAAAGTTTAAGAATAAGTATTTGCTAGAAAATAGTCGCTTAGAGCAGAGCATGGCGCTATCTGTGCTGACTGTGAATAAGACTAAAATGGAAGTGCAGGAAATCTTAGAGTCCATTCAAGCTGCTGTGTTGCTTATCAGTCCATCTGATTTTACTATTCTTGCTCTGAATGATTATGCTGCCCGTTTAATCTGCGATTGCAAAGAGAATATAATTAATAAAAAATATCAAAAGTATATAGCTGATGCAACCAGGATAGACGATGACCCAATTTCGCATAGAGAAACCATCCTGATGACTCAGGACAAAACTCCTGTGCCGATAATGAGATATACCACACGCACTATGATGCTGAATACTCAGGTCTTCGTTGAAACTCTTACTGATATTAGAAGATATAAAAACTTAGAAATCTCGCTGAAGCATAATAACTTAAACTTAGAGCAAAGGATAAGAGAACGAACTACCGAACTGGAAGAAACCGTAACTAAACTGCAAAGAGAAATAGAAATACGCGAAGGAGTGGAAAGCAATCTGCGTATGCTCTTAGATAAGGAAAAAGATTTTAACGAAATACGTTCTCGCTTCGTGCAGATGATATATAAGACTATCAAAAAACCGGTATTCTCTATTGATGAACTCGTAAGTAACCTTGCGGCAAACCACAGTAAACTATCCACTGAAGAGAGATTTAAGCAAATTGATGCCGTGCAGCTAAACATCAATGAAATAGTGGAATTAATGGAAAACGTGATGTTCCTTTATAGATATAACCTGATTGATGATG
>JBHADY010000176.1:0-13491 GCA_041855325.1 Ignavibacteriota bacterium | reverse complement strand
CTTCAGCACATATACAAAAAGTACAACAATATGAACATCCCAGTTTCCTCGAAGGACGTGCAAAAAGCAAGAAAAATGGGGAAACTTACTTCCAAATAGCCGGAGGCTATTTGGAAAGGTAAAAGGTAAAAGTTGACGATGAAAATCGCCTTCGGGCGATTTTCTAATTAATATAGTGTCTGCTTCAGCAGACGTAGGGGTAACTCTTGTGGGCGCCCGCTGTGTCGGAATGTGATAATATATAATTTCTTGAACGATGATTTAAAGATTTAAAAGATTAGAAAGATTTTCAATTTAATTAACCTTTAACGGCTTGTCCGCTTAATCCTATTAATCCTTTCAATCCTTTAATCATAGTTCAGACAATCTTATGAACCACTAAGATTTTTCTTTGTTTTAAGACTAAAAATTACTAATTTTGCTAATATCATTAACAAGGAAAAAAACTATGAAACATTATTTATTACTTTTCTCTCTGTTTCTTCTTACTCTTTCCTGTTCCAAACAGAAAGAAATCGAAAAAGTGGAATTAATTAAGAAAAAGACAATTTCTATCCCGTTAGAAAATTATGGTAATTTATCATCTATTAGTTTTGCTTGTGATAATACTGATAGCACCGAGTATTTCGTTTCAGTATATTCAGCAAATTGTATGATATGTTTATATGATCTTAAAACTTCTATGCTAAGCAAGAGCATAAAAACTCCATATCCTATTGTTCCGAGTTCTGCATATTATTTGAATAAAGACTCAATAATTATTACTCGCTATTGTACCAATCAGATAGCATTAATTAACGATAGAGGTGAGCTGATAAATAAATGGGAGTTCTATAAAGATACTAACTTTGTTATTATTATGCAATTCCCTGTTAATTGTTTTTCTGTTATTGACAATAGCATCATTATGCAAGGGAGTGCTTCCAGAGCCAGGATGTTAGACAATTACTATAGTAAAACTGCTTGCATATTTAAGTATTCTATAGAAAAAGGTAACTCAAATGTCAAATTGGAGCAAGAAATTCCATATTCTCCTCGCTTTCAAACAGATACTATATGGTATGACCCAGCAACTTCGTTTGCAATACGAAATGGTAAAATCTATGTCAGCTTCTCGGTGGAGCATAATATTTTTTGCTATGATGGTGATAAAATGGAAGCTATTCCTGCCAAAAGTAAATATTTGAATAAATTCCTGCCATTTGAGAGAAAACTTGGATACAGCATTCCTTATGTTGATTCTATGTACGTTGTGAAGCCTTATTATGCTGGAATATTTTATGATAGATTTAATGATTTGTTCTTCAGAAAGGCTATGCACCAAATTCCTATCAGCTCAGATGGCAGGACGATCAACAAATCAGAAGATAAACCATTCTCTTTTGTTATTTTTGATGGAAATATGAAGCCAATAAATGAAGTATTAATGCCTACAAATCTGTACAACTACAGGACTTACACTTCGAGAGAAGGCTTGATATTGGGGCGAATTCCTGATAATTCAGATTCAATAAAATTCGATGTTTATTCAATAAAGGTGAAACGGTAATAAGTGAAAGGCAAAGCCTTTCACGGTAAAATGTAAAAGGTAAGAGGTAAGAGGTGCGGATGTAAATTGACAAAGTCAATTTACTAAAGAAGTAAGAATTAAGAATTGTGGTCAGATAATCGCTAAAGCGATTATCAAATTAACCACTTACGGCGAAGCCGCAATCTTTATCATCTTTTCAATCATTTAATCATAGTTCAGAAACTTCTGATTAATTAGAAAATAGGCAAAGCCTATTTTCAACCTGAATTCTTACTTCTTACTTCTTACTTCTTAATTTTCTAAGTTAATAGCCAATAATCTTACAAATTTAAGCTCTCTCTATTATTACAAACGCCGTCGCGTATTCCCGCAGGTGCGAAAGAGAAAGAGATATTCTGTAGGCTGAGTACTTCTCTATGAAAGAACCAAGTAGCTCTGCTTGGGGCTTGCCCGTTTCGTCGTTCTTGATGCCGAATTCATTCAGCTTGAAGCCGTCGCTTATGCCCGTGCCGAGCGCCTTGCTGAATGCCTCTTTAGCAGCGAAACGCGCCGCATAATGCACGAAACGCGTCTCGCCGTAACTGTCGCAATACTCTATCTCGGTAGGCGTGAAGATACGTCCAAGCAGCTTGTCGCCGTATTTCTCTATGCTCTCGCGAATACGCGCCACTTCAATAATATCTGTTCCTATCCCAAGTATCATATATCTTTTCTTTGAGCTAAATACTTCTCCAAAATGGCTGGCATAGCCACGCCACTTGGTGCGTGAACCGATACGTTCATATAAGGAGTGAGGGCTGTTTCATTTGGGTTAATCTCCACAACGAAAGTGCCTTTGCTCCTCGCCTGAATAGGAAGATGAGCAGCTGGATACACCTCGCCAGAAGTACCAATCACGAACATCACATCGGCAGCTTCCGCTTCCTTGCCCGCTTCGTATAGTGTTTCCATAGGAAGGCTTTCGCCGAACCAAACCACTGCCGGACGTATATAACCGCCACAATGCTCGCATATAGGAATAGACTTATCCTCTGTCTTTCCTATTTCCTTAACATACGGACGCTCGCAAGCAGAGCAATAGTTCTCTATCAAATTGCCGTGCAGCTCGAGAACGCGTGTGCTGCCGGCGCGTTGGTGCAATCTATCGACATTCTGAGTAACCACGGTTACCTTATCGAAATACTTTTCCATTTCGGCAGAGGCAATGTGTCCGGGGTTCGGGTGCACCTCGTTGATTAAATCCACTCGCATAGCATACCACTCCCACACGAGCTGAGGGTTTTTCATAAATCCGTCCATACTTGCAAGTTCTTGCGGAGAGAACTTAGCCCAAAGTCCGTCCGGGTCGCGGAAAGTCTTAATCCCACTTTCAGCGGAAATGCCCGCACCTGTGAAAATCACGATATGCTTTGCTGTGTTTAATTTGTCAATAACGATTTGTGGTATTTCCATTTTTATAATTCCTTGTGTTTATTAATTATATCTCAATATTCTTATATATCTATATCAATAATAGAAAAAATGTAATTTATTCCGACGATGACCAATAGTATTACTCCGATTTTAGCTAATAAACTCTGCAGCTGAACCAGTGCCACTTTAGTTTTATAGTAGTTCTCCTGAGACTTCTGCATGCTCCTATATAGCTTATTGCCATAGCCCTTAAAACTGAGGACAAATCCGCAAGCTATGAAGTATATCATAATTATGAAACGCAGAATAACCCCAATATAGTTAAATCGGAAGCTATACAGCAGGAAGTCGAAGTTAGAGTAAAACTGCAAAAGCGCCCAAAATAGAGTAACTAATCCCACCGCACCAGCGATATTCTTACTCGCCAGATGCTCTGAGAATATCTTTTTATGCACCATATAATCCGATGCCAGCAGCATTATGCAGATTATTAGGAAAGATATTATGGGCAATACATTAAGGAACATTTATCTTCTTAGTTTTCACTTCAAATTCTTGTATATATAGCGGTGTATATGCGTTCGCATCGGCGAACTCACCAGCACGATACATATCTATTGCACGCTTAGCGATGAGCCTTGCGGAGAAGTCAGTATTCGCCTTGTCTATTCTATACTCATCGAATAGATACGCAGCAGAACCGCAAATAATAGTATTGCTTAGGTCTCGCTTAGCATACTCTTCCTTTTCTATGAGCTGAGGTTCGCACAGAGGGGACATATCCGCGGAGAAGTCTTGATAATACAGCAGATTCGTCTGCGCCTTTATTGTAGCGGAATAAGTCATATCGGCTTTTCCGTCGTTCTCTATGCTTTGCTTGGCGAAAGCGAAGAGGTTCGGCACGGCGATGAGCTTTGGTTCTCCGTCGAAGCAGAGTGCTTTTGCTATGCTACCGCTGATGCGCAGTCCGGTGAAGGAGCCGGGTCCAGCAGATACCGCCACAGCTGATAGCTCATCGCTTTTTAAGTTAAAGTCTTCGAGCAGTCTTTTTGCGAACTCAGCGAGGAATTTATCGTGTTTGCTGGGCGCGAAGATAGTATATTCGGCTATTACTTGTTCATCGTAGCTAAGAGCTGCGGAGCAAATCGCCCCAGCAGACTCTAAGGATAGTATTTTTACTTTATCTATTTGTATATTATTATTTACTTGTTCTTGCATATTCTTACTATTAGTATACTTTCGTATGGACGCTATAATTAGCATTCTATTGTTAATAAACAAAAAAAGAGACAACCGAAATGATTGTCTCTTTTTTTGGTGGTGATCCCGGTTGGACTCGAACCAACGACCCTTTGATTAAAAGTCAAATGCTCTGCCACCTGAGCTACGAGATCTACCTTATAAGTTAAGCTATGAATTTCAAACTTAATTCACTAACCGTGCGTCAAACTTGAGAATACAAAGTTAAGACTTTTTTCAATTCTATGCAAATCTTTTTTGCAAAAAAGTTTAAATAAAGTCACTTTTTTTTCATTTTGAGCTATTTTTCGTGTTTTTTGCCCTAATCTCAATATTTTTTGCATTTTCATTTGGATATATCCCTAAAAAGCCTTAAATTTGTATTCCTTTCTTTTTGAAAGGCTGATGCCGGGGTAGCTCAGTTGGTTAGAGCACTGGAATCATAATCCAGGTGTCGGGGGTTCAAATCCCTCCCTCGGTACAAAAGCTGTCTGATACGTTGGACAGCTTTTTTTATATATTTATGCTATTACCTATCTCCACAGTAGAAGAATATGCCATCAAAAGAGAAAACATTCAAAGATATTCAATCAATAATCGCGAAATCCCCCGCCATAAGCGATTCCCTTGCTTTACTTAATGATAAGAATATAAACATTAAGCAATTAAGCGGAGCGCTTAAATCTGCGTATATATATTCAATATTCGCCGAAAGCAATTGCTCCGTGTGCGTCATCACGCAGAGCAATAGACATATTGATGACCTCGAAGCGGACTTCGCCCTGATGGGAAAAAACAATATAGTAAAATTCCCGCAAATCGAAGCCAGCGAAGTAAAGCGATCGCTGAATGATAACTCGGACGAAATTTTCCTCTTGGATTCAATCGCTAAAATCTCGAAATCGCAGAATAATATTATTCTAGCTCACTACGACGTTCCCTCACTCCACCTTCCAGCTAAGAACGTAGTGGAAAGGAACAAAATCTCCCTGAAGGTGGGCGAATCCATAGATTACGAAGCCTTCAGACGCGAGCTTATATTTAATGGATATGAGAAAACAGACTTCGTCAGCAGGCAGGGACAGCTCTCCACGCGTGGTGGCATTATAGATATATTCCCCGTTGGCTGGAGAAATCCCTTAAGAATAGAATTCTGGGGCGACGAAATCGAGTCTATTCGTGAGTTCGATTTGCTCTCTCAGCGCAGCTTCAACAGTAGAGATGAAGTAGAATTTAATAGCGATATAGTTACCTCTACAGAGGAGGAATACTCCACTTTCTTTGAATACCTGCCGGAAAATACAATAGTATTCATAGATTCACCTGATAGAATAAAAGCTAATAGCGAAAACTGGGAATCTCCCCAATATACCCCAACCGTAACTATTAACTCTATTGATGATGCGGATATCACAGTGAAAAGCACTTCTCAAGTATCTGTGAATGCGTCTATCAAAGAGCTGGTAAGGCAGATTAGGCAATTAACTCAGCAGGGTTATAGCATATACATTGCCTCCGATGGGCGAAGCAATGCAGACCGCTTAAAAGACCTGATTGAAGATAACCTAAGCGTGTGCGACGAGGAAGACTCTTCCCTCGCCGACCCAATTTACACATTCGAGAATATCATCTGGATGATACACACTCCAGCCGAAGGCTTCGTTTTAGACGATATGAAGATAGCTCTATTTACGGAGCATCAAGTATTTAACCGCGTGAAGTCCAAGACTTTAAGTAAATCCAAAGTAAAGAAGGCGGGTATCTCCCTTAAGGAGCTTCGCGTATTAAAATACGGCGATTACGTAGTTCACGTGGATAGAGGCATAGGCAAGTTTATAGGAATAGAAGCTATAAACCATAATGGCAATATGCACGATGCCGTGAAAATAGAATATGCCGAGGGCGCTTTCCTATACGTTAATCTTAACTATATACATAAGATTCAGCGCTATTCCTCTGTGGAGGGGACAGTGCCAAAGCTCAGTAAACTCGGCAGTAATGAGTGGGAACGCAAGAAAGCACGCACGAAGTCCCGCCTGAAGGACATCGCACGCGACCTCATCAAAATATATGCTAAACGCAAAAGCCAGGTGGGATATTCCTTCCCCGTTGATACCATTTGGCAACGCGAGTTCGAAGCTGCGTTTATGTATGAAGACACTCCCGACCAAAGACGCGCCTCCACCGAGGTTAAGCAAGATATGGAGTCGGAATCTCCTATGGATAGATTAGTCTGTGGCGATGTGGGCTTCGGCAAGACGGAAGTGGCTATTCGTGCAGCATTCAAAGCGGCAAGTGCCGGAAAACAGGCAGCTGTGCTCGTCCCCACGACTATATTAGCTCAGCAGCATTATGAGTCATTCAGAGACAGAATGAAGGGCTATCCCGTGAATGTAGAGGTGATTTCCCGCTTCCGCACGAAGAAAGAACAAACTGCCACACTCGAACGCTTAGAAAATGGGAAATGCGATATATTAATCGGCACACACAGACTACTAAGTAAAGACGTAAAATTCAAAGACTTGGGCTTGCTCATCATAGACGAAGAGCACCGCTTCGGGGTTTCCGCAAAGGAAAAGCTACGCAAGCTTCGCGCCAATATAGACACACTGACGCTCACGGCTACGCCTATCCCCCGCACGCTGAACTTCTCCCTAATGGGTGCACGCGACCTAAGCCTAATCGAGACTCCTCCGCGAAATAGATTGCCAATTGAAACTAAGGTTATCGAATGGGACGCAGATCGCATAAGCACGGCAATTCACAATGAACTGAAGCGCGGCGGGCAGGTCTATTTCGTGAATGATAAAGTAAAAGACATTGACAAGCTCGCTGCGAAGATACAGGCAATCGCCCCGACTGCCCGAATAGGCGTGGCACACGGACAGCTGACCGGCACTCAGCTGGAGAAAGAGATGCAACGCTTCATAGAACGAAAATACGATATACTAATCGCTACGAAAATAGTAGAAAGCGGGCTGGATATACCAAACGCAAATACCATCATCATAAACAAGGCACAGAACTTCGGTTTGGCTGAGCTATACCAGCTGCGCGGACGCGTCGGCAGAAGCAACAAACAGGCTTATTGCTTCTTGGTGGTGCCTTCCTTCAGCATAATGAGCAACAACATACTTAAGCGATTAGAGGCAATAGAAGAATTTACCGACCTCGGCAGTGGATTTAAACTCGCAATGCGAGATATGGAAATACGCGGTGCGGGAAACTTACTCGGTGCCGAGCAGAGCGGTTTCATCGTAGATATAGGCTATGAGCTATTCCATAAGATATTGGACGAAGCCGTGCAAGAGCTTCGCAATGATGAGTTCGGCGATATATTCGATAAGAAATTTGATAAGAAGATTGCCGGCTTAGCAAATAATGAAATTGCAATAGATATTAACACAGAGGCGCTTATCCCAGCGACCTACATTGAGTCCGAGACCGAGCGTTTCCGCTATTATAAGCTATTCTATGATTTGAAGAATGCGGAAGACCTAAAGGCAATAGTCGACGAACTACGCGATAGATTCGGCAAACTACCGCCACAGCTGAACGAACTGCTATTTGTGGTAAGGCTAAGGATAGCAGCGCTTGGCACTGGCTTCACGAAGATAACGATAGGACGTAGCAGCTTCTCGGCAGAGTTCCCAGAGGCAGAGAATCGCGAGTTCTACGAAAAGGCATTCCCGGAAATCTCCGACGTCTTGGAGGACTTTGAGGACGCGAAAGTAACCCAAGACGGCAAGCGCCTTCTCCTGCGTTCTTCCTACGAGAACCGCAACGATATAATCGAGCTTTTCTGGCAGATAAAGAAAGCCTTAGAGTTTGCGTTCGAGGGGTAATATTTTACATAAGTACAATTAACAAAAGCTCTCCACCCAGCTGGGTAGAGAGCTTTTCGTTTTATATAATCTAACTTAAGATATTCTAAAGGTTTACTGCGCTGGTGCTGGTTCTTGCACTGGTGCAGGAGCTTCTTTTTTCTCTTTAGTTTCTTTCTTCTTTTTTGTCTTGTCCGGGCTAACCACCACGGAAATAGTTCTGCCCTCGGAGAGCATAGATTGGTCTAACTTCGCGATGTCGCTAACCGCTTCGACGAAGCGTTCCAATAGCTCTCTTCCTATGTCTTGGTGAGTGATTTCCCTTCCGCGGAACATAACTGAAGCTTTTACTTTGCTTCCCTCAGTAATAAACTCGCGTGCGTGTCGCACCTTAAAGTTAAAGTCGTGAGTATCAGTTCTCCATTTAAAGCGCACTTCTTTCAGTTGTTGATTTTGCTGCGCTTTTTTCTGTTGTTTTTCTCTTTTTTGTTGCTCGTATTGATACTTTCCGTAATCAATAATTCTGCACACAGGTGGTTTTGCCTGCGGGGCGATTTCCACGAGGTCTTTTTCTTGTTCTTCTGCCATTTGCAGGGCAATTTCTCTTTTCATAATTCCGAGCTGTTCGCCGTTTTCGCCAACAATGCGTAATTCTTTCGCTGTGATTTGCTCGTTCAATCTTTGGCGATTGTCATTTTGGAATTGATTCCTATCATTTTTTCTTCTTCCGCCGGAGGGTTTTGGACCCTTAAAAGGCTGAGGAGATGGTGTAGTTGTTTGCTTCAATTATTACCTTTTTGATAATTAGAAAAAAATTTATTAGTTAAAACACAAAAATAAGTTCTTTATAAGAATTAACAAAAGAATATTTTTTTAATTTATTCATTTATTTGCGAGTTATCGGGTTTTTCGCTTTCCCATTGGATTAGCAATTCTCTGTATTCGTTCAGCAGGTCTAAGATTTCCTGTTTTTCGTTCATTACTACTAATCTTTGCCTAAAAGCAGAGGCATTGTATAGTCCTTTCAGGTAGCCAGAGTAGTGCTTTCTGAACTCGAAAAGTCCTTTCGGGAAGCCATTGTATTCGATGGACAGCTCTAAGTGGCGAATGCAGGTGTCTATTCTTTCGTTAATATCGGGTTTTTCGCTGATTATTCCGTAGTCTAATGCTTTGCGCACCTCGCGGAATAGGAATGGATAGCCCACCACGGCGCGACCTATCATAATGCCGTCGCAGTTCGTGGTTTCAAAGGCACGCACGGCATCGTTTGCGGTGCGTATATCTCCATTTAAAATAAGCGGGATAGAGATATTTTCCTTCACTTTATTTATGTATGACCAATCAGCCTGCCCGGTGAACATTTGCTCGCGTGTGCGGCAGTGCAGAGAGAGCATTTTAATGCCGGTATCTTCGAGCTTTGGGGCGAGTTCGGGTATAATCTTGCTGTCTTCGCTCCAGCCGAGCCTTGTTTTCAGTGTTACGGGTATTTTCACGGCATCGACCACTGCTTTGCTGATTTCTATCATTCTTTCGGGGTCTTTCAGGAGGGCAGCGCCGGACTCGTGATGCACCACTTTCCGCACTGGGCAGCCGAAGTTCAGGTCGACTATGTCTATTCCCTCTGCTTCTACTATTTTCGCGGCTTCGCTCATAGCATAAGCATTATTTCCGAATATCTGCACGGCTATGGGACGTTCTCTTTCTGCGAATTCCATTTTTGCAAATGATTTTTTCGCATCGCGGATTAGTGCTTCGCTTGCTATGAACTCGCTAAAGACTATATCGGCACCCATTTCTTTGCATATAATTCGGAATGGCAGGTCGGTAATGCCTTCCATTGGTGCCAGCAGTACGGGATTTATAATTTCGTTGCCGGTCAAGTTTAGTGTTTTATATATATTGATATTATCAATATTTTTATTAAATTGCATATACTTTTTTTACATCTATTTTTCAGAACACAATAATACAAAGAAAATTGAAAAATATAAATATTGAATTGATATTTCTTAAGCATTTGTAATTGCGAGATATAATTATAATAGATAAATATAGCTATGATAGACAAAAATAGTATTATTCAATATCAAAGCAACTTTGATGCTCTAGCACATACGATAAGCGATAGCGAAAGTGGCGAACAGGTAGAATTTTGGTATGCCCGCGACATCCAGAAGTTACTTGGCTATGCTCGCTGGGAGAATTTCCTTGTAGCGATTAAGCGAGCTATGGAATCCTGTAACTCCTTAAATATCAATATTCTTGATCATTTTCGTGACGTCACGAAAATGATAGATTTAGGGAAAGGAGGTAAGCGTGAAATTAATGACTATATGTTAACGAGGTATGCTTGTTATCTTATAGCTCAGAATGGTGATCCACGCAAAGAAGAAATTGCTTTTGCACAAAGTTATTTTGCAGTACAAACTCGCAAAACAGAGCTAATTGAGGAAAGACTTCAACAAGTCTCTCGTTTGGAAACGAGAAATAAACTTAGAGCTTCTGAAAAGCAATTATCGCAGAATATTTATGAAAGAGGCGTAAATGAAAAAGGCTTTGCGAGAATACGCTCTAAAGGCGATACAGCTCTATTTGGTGGAAATACTACAGAGGAAATGAAAGCCAAATTAGGCGTAAAAAGCAATAGACCTCTTGCTGATTTTCTGCCAACTCTAACGATAGCTGCGAAGAATCTTGCTACAGAAATGACTAACTACAACGTAGAAAACAAGGACTTATACGGTGAACAATCAATAACTGTTGAGCATATTCAGAACAATAAAGGCGTTCGCGAAATGCTCAATCAGCGAGGTATTAAGCCAGAAGAACTTCCAGTAGCAGAAGATATCAAAAAGATTGAGCGAAAAGTAGCTAATGATGATAAAAAGATAGAGAAAACAGTTAAAAAGTTGCCTAAACCTTAATCCCGTAACTCCTTAAATATCAATACTCTTGATCATTTTCGTGACGTCACGAAAATGGTCGACAAAATACTAGATTTTTTATATAATAATAAGAATATAAACATTGAATAATATAAACATTATAAACAACATCCTTCATCTAAGTGATGAATTACTAAATAGCATCAATATAGACGAAGCAGAGGAAATTAAAACTCAATACCACGGCAAAGTGATGATGAAACTACACGAAAGTGAAGTCAAATTCTTCGAATGGCTGAAGGAAAATGACTCTCCCGTGTGGGAAGACCTATGGGCAGATGACGAAGATACTAAGTACTTTGTAAGTATAGACTTCCTGCCTTTCCTCGTGAAGTACAGAAAACAGTTCCCTATTTGCGACTTAATAAGCCTCGAGAATTACTTCTTCGTTCCCTTGCACCTGAAAGGAAAAGAAGTAGAACTCCTCGCCGACACCCTAAAAACAAGGCTACGCAACAAAGAAACCCTAACACCAGCGCAGTTACTGATGATTGAAATATCGCTAAATCCTATAGATATTTGGCACTTCTGCCATAAGTATAAAATCAGCATCACAGATGCAAAGAAAGCCGTTAAGCAACTCGTAGAAGATGGAAGTATAGTCCACTTCACAGAAGCAGGACAATTAGCTAACTTCATTGATATATAACTTCACAGACATATAAATTAACCAAAAGAGGCAAATATGGAAGCTCAGAATAAACCAGAACTTCAAAATGATGACACATTGAATAGTCCGAACGAGGTTACCACCTTCGATGCCGAGCATTCTTTCGCAGAGAATAATATGCTCGAAAAAGATGATACTATCGTTACTATGCCCGTGCAGAATGCTATTGACGCGGAAGAGGAATCCGACGAGGATTTCCTGCGTAACTTCCTTCAAAACAATAAGTTCCAGATTCTGAACTTTGATATAGACTCAAAAGACGAAGCGGATTACTATGATGTGCATTTGTCTATTCGCGTGCCTAAGGGCGAAAACCAAGTTACGACGAATGACCTTCCAGCTGAAGCTCCCGCCACTAAGGATATAGAAGCTGTGCTGAGGGATTACACCCCGGCGAAGAACCCGCAGGTGAATTTAATCTGGGAAGGCTCGCAGTTTGTGCATTCTTCGCTTGCCGTTACGAATAGAGAAATAGCCGCGAAAGTCATAGAAAGTGATGTGGCTGAGCTGAATATAATCCCATACGAAGCTGATGAGTTCTTCGATGCGGATAATCCAAAATACATCGCACTCGCCCAGCACGACGTGCGATACAAAGATATAAGCCAGATGCCAGAGGAAATCAAAAAGCTGCCATACGTTTGGGTGCGCCATCAGTTTCCTCCGCAGATGACCGAACCAAAGGGCGCGAAGTGGATAGTTATGCAGCCAGCGAAGTATAATGTAGTCGAAGAGGAGTACCTCGAAGTATTTCACAAGGCGGACGAAATATGGACTCCGTCCAACTACAGCCGAAAAGCCTTCATCGCCTCTGGAGTGGATTACAATAAAGTGCAGGTCGTGCCGAATGGCATCGCGCCTGAGATATTCACCCCGCACGGCGAGAAGTTCCCTCTGAACACGCTGAAGACTTTTAAGTTCCTCTTCGTGGGCGATTGCACCTATAGCAAAGGCATTGATATACTGCTTGATGTTTATACAAGTGCTTTCACCAGCGTCGATGATGTTTGCCTCATCATAAAGAATAATGAAAACATAAAGCCTGATGAGCAGAAATATATATACAGAATAAAGGAAATTCAGGCGAATCCCGCTATGCCGGAAATCCTGCTAATCAGCGCCAATCTCGCAGAAGAGGAAATGGCAGAGCTATATCGCTCGGCTCAGGTGTTCGTTAGTCCATATCGTTTAGTTTCATTCTCTCTAACTGCATTAGAGGCAATGGCTTGCGGTTTGCCGGTGATAGTCCCAAATCACGGCGATACTGATGACTTCGTAGATGAAAGAGTGGGCTGGAAACTAAAAACTAACAAAGTCAGCCTTCCGCCTGAGGCGACACCTTCCAAGCTTACTCACGATGCCATTTGCTTGGAAGTAGACCACGATGAGCTAACTATTGTTATGCAGGCATTGGTGGATACTCCCGCAGAGATATTCGTAAAAGGTACTTATGCATCGCTTGTGGCTCGCTCTTATTGGACTTGGCGACGCGCCGCAATTAAGATGTTTAGTCGCTTAGACAGCCTGATGAGCACAAATACGGCAGCCGAAGCTGAGAGTGCTCTGCCTGAATATAGCGATTCCTCCCTTGATTTCGCTCGAGCTATGCAGCTATTCGACGAAGGCAAGCACGATGAAGCTATAGACCTCTGGGAAAGCATAAAGTTTAATGATGACCTGCCAAGCCAATATCAGGTGCATTTGAATCATATAATTGCCTACATAAAAATAAATGAAGATGCCTACGAAGAAGCTGAGAAATACCTGCAAGATGCCGTAAGCAGACTGATCTTCCATCCGGATAATGAATATCTGCGTGCTCTTATACTTGCCAAGAAACAGCAGTATAAGGAAGTATATGAGGCTTTG
>JBHADY010000175.1:0-8263 GCA_041855325.1 Ignavibacteriota bacterium | reverse complement strand
TATTTGCCATCAGAGCCGAGAGTAAGAATAGCTTCTTTCCAGTCTTTAGCTTGCATATTGTTGCTTACTTTTGCTGCTGGTTTTGCGTTCATTGTATAGAGCACTTTAGTGTCTTTAAGTTCTAAGTTAGACTTAATTTCAGCAGTTAATTTTACTTTACCAGTAGATAAGTCATAATCTTCCACTTGAATTGGTCTGTGAGAGATACGAATAGGGTTCTTAGCAGGGATTTGCTTAGTAATGCAGTGGATAGAACCGCCAGAACCATCTAATATTCTCATATCTATAGGGATGATCTTATATCCAGGGTATGCTTTTTGTAATTCAGCGAGAGATTTTGTATCGCCTTCTACGTCTCCAGTAGTGCCATCATTAAATACAGGCTGAATGATAGCTTTATTTACTAATAAGTGATTAACGTAAGTACGAGTTTTCTTGGCGTATGATTCATTAGTCTTAAATGGTAAGCCATTATCATCATTTGGAACTGGCACGTAGTGTTCTTTAAACTTTAAGTTTTGATAGCTAGTAAGAGATAGAATCTTATCAATGTTCTTATTTACTATCTTATAGTCAGTCATTGATTTTTGTGATTCAGAGAACTTAGCGAATACCATTTCGTTTTCGTTTGGCATATCAAGGTAGAGGTCAACGTGACCTGTGCCACCATCGAATTGAAGAGATGGCAATACGTTAAGCTGTTGTAAGTTCATATCAGCCTTTAGCAGAGCATCAGCTTCTTCTTTAGTAAGAGGGTTTTTTTCTCTAACTATTAACTGACCATTGTCTATGACATACTGACCAACTGAATCGCTATTAGCTAAGTAGTATTGATCAGAAGTGAATAACTTACCATAGCCATCTACTAAGATATTACCGCCTTCAGTTTCTAGTGTTGAGAATACGAGTGGATATCCAGTGATATCGCTTAATGGATAGTTAATATCATCATCGAGTGGGCGACCAGAGTAGTATTCTAAGTCTAGCAAGCCAACTTTATCTAAGTTATCATAATAGAAGCCGATAGCACCGCAATCTCTGAACCAGAAGGAGTTAGTCATATAGCTAATCCACTTAACATTAGTTAATGGTTTGCCGAGTGATTCAGCATATTTCTTAATTTCTACAGTATCCTGTGGCAAGCCTATCACTACGTAAGCAGTAGTTTCAGATTGAATAGCATTGATTAAATCAATGTACATATCTGTGAATTGAGTCTCATTCTTAAATACAAGGAACTCTGGCACATAGTATGCAACAGGAGTAAAGACCGATTGCTGGGTTGCTTGATCAAAATATACGCCATATCCGCCGATGAAAGGCTGAAGAACGTGGCTTTGAGTAGAGTCGATAGCTACGTAAGGGAAGGAAACGAGTATACCTTCTACTTCTTCGAACTCACCTGGGAATACTGCATCTTCTGGGAGCTTTTCGAGCATAGTAGGAGCAGCTTTCTTGTAATTGTATGGTGATTGTAGAGTAGTTTCACCATCTTTATAGAGCTGCACTCCTTTTACGTTAGGGATGTTTGGCACGCGCTGATTCATATTCTTTAAGTAAAGAGCGCGATTCTCTTTAGTGTTGATTTTTGGGAAATCAGTTTTAGCGTTTAAGTTTTGGGCAGTTGCTTCTGTCGCGAATAATGAACCAACAGCAAGACCAAAAGTCGCTAATTTAGTTAATAAACTTTTCATTGATGTTAATTATTTGATAATACAATATTTTTCTGCCATTAATGTGTATGTAAATACATTCAAGTACTTAACTAATATAAGTATATTAATTAACGAGTATATGAATGTTATGTTACATATTCAATTTTAACGAACGGCAAAAATACGGAAAATTGAACAATATATTATAATGTCTTAGTATAAAAAGTACGTGATGATACAATAAAATCAATACTTTATTGTCTAAATAGACGCGAATACTTTTGCTCAATTCTGAGTGGGTGTTCAGGTTAAATAGATATAATAAATCAGATAGCAATATGAATCCAAATAGCGAATTAAATAATGCAATACAAGTCCTATGGGAAAAGATTAACTCTATCAGCAGCACGCTGAGCGATTATAATCAGCAGAGATTCACACTGCGCGACGAAAAGAAACAGCTCGAAAGGCAGCTAAGCCAAATTAAACTGGAAAACGACGATGCTCAGGTGCAGATAGAACAGTATATGCAGAATATAAGCTCTGCGAATGATAGGATAAAATCCCTTGAGGAAACGCTGAGCAATAAGGATAATATTATTTCTGATTTACGAAAGATAGAGCAGGAAATGTCCCAGCTGAATATGGATTTCACTCAGCTGAAGATAAAGTATGATACTTCGCTCGTGCAGAATGCTAATCTGGAAAATGAAGTCGGAAAGATGAAGGAAGAGCTGCAGCTCTTCGAACTTATGAAAGAGGAAAAGAAAGGCTTAGAGCTGCAGATAAAGGATCTGACTATGCGTTCTCAGGACTTCGAATATAGCCAGCAGGAAGTAGTTCGCAAGAATAGAGACATTTACGAAAAGAATGCACTAATCAAAGAACTGAAAGATACTATCTCTATGCTGGAGAGCAAGCTATTCGCTTTCGATAAGATGAAGGAAGAAATAGAGCAACTCCAAGAGCAGGAAGTGAAATCCATAGAAGAGAAAGCCAGCTTAAAGAAGCAGATTTCCCAATTGATCTCACAAGAGGAAATCGAAAAAAAAAAATATGAGGAACGCATCGAAGAGTTAGAGCAACGACTCGCTATGCTCGAAGCGGACAACACAGAGAAGCGCAATGCCTTCGTTCTCGCTACTGAAAAGTATGAAGAGCAGAACAAAGCTCACCTCTCGCTTATTGATAGGCACGCGGCTCTGCTCGTGCGATTGGAGGACGAGAGAAATGCAAATTCACTATTAAAAGAGAATATAGAAAAGCTAAATACTAAGATATTCGATTACTTAATCGATATCCAAGAAGTAGTAAACAGCAATAAACGCCAAGGCGAATCTGTCGATAGATTAAAGCTAAAGATTGCGGAGTTAGAAGAACAAAACACAGAAATAGACGAGCTGAAAGCAACAGTAGAAAGCAAGAACGAAGAATTAGTAAAACAGCTATTCGAGCTTGATAGATTAGAGAAAGAAAAAGCCGGCTTGGTGGATAATATAGAGATACAGAAGAAGTCTATCGATGAATATAAGAAGCAACTAGAAGCGAAGCTCGTTAGTGAAGCAACTCAGGATACATTAATCACATTCTATAGTGATGAGTGCAAACGCACTACAAAAGAACTAAAAGAACTGAATGCTAAGTACTTAGAGCTATGCAAAGCTAAAGATGATCAGATAGCACAAGAACTAAGCACCCAGCCTGTGCAAAGTCAATCTAATGAAAAGGCTGATGTAGAGATAAGACGCGACTATGCTCTGCTATTGGAGAAATATACAGCTTGTAAATTAACCCTTGATAGCAAAGAGGATAGTCTCCTCCAATTGGCAAGTGAAAAGATAGAGTTAGCTAAGAATGGCAAAGCCTTCGATGCTATGGAATATGACTTAGCTAAAGCCTTGGAAGAATTGACAGCTTGTAAATTAACCCTTGATGCTAAAGAGGATAGTCTACTTCAATTGGCAAGTGAAAAGATAGAGTTAGCTAAGAATGGCGAAGCCTTCGATGCTATGGAATATGACTTAGCTAAAGCCTTGGAAGAATTGACTGCTTGCAAATTAACCCTTGATGCTAAAGAGGATAATCTCCTTCAGCTTGCAAATGAAAAGATAGCTTTGGCGAAGAATAGCAAAATCAGCAGAGATAGCGATGCCATAGACATCATAACACAAGAAAAAAATGCCCTGCTCGCAGAAATGAAAGAGCTTAAAAAGCAAAACTCCGCAAGCGAGAAAGAAGCTAAGGAAATTCAGCACGAGCTGAAAACTAAACTTGATGAACAAATGCAGAAAAGCTCTGAACTATCCAAAAATGTGAGCAGAATGCGCGTGCAAATGCAGGCAAATATTGATAAACTCGATAAGCACAATAAAGTGCGTGCCGAGCTAATAGAATTTATAGAAAATTATATAAATATTATCAAGCAAAAGTAAAATAAAATATTAAAGATTATTAAACACGAAAATTAAGTATAATTAAATAACAGAGAGATATGGAAAAATTGTTCAAAATTCTACTTCTTGCCTTTGCTATAGGGACTCTTGCCTCCTGCGGAAATGACCGTGATGCTGAAGCATACTTCGAAGCTAATGCGCAAGAAATGGAAATACCAAAAGAAGAAGACCCAATCCCAGTGATGAAATTCATTCGTCATCACATCAAAAACAAAGAAGACTTAAACCGCATACGAAAAGAGTATGACTTCAGTACTAAGTCCTCGCCTTCTCATAAGGTTATAACTACTATGAACAGAAAAGAGTTCCGCTTCTTCCGCGTGGGCGATACCATAGTAGTGCCAGAGGTCAATACGCAAAAAGTAGAAGATTACTCCATCTTTCCGGGTATTTATCCCGCAGCGAAAGACATATCAAAGCTGATAGTGCTATCAAACAAATATCAGTGCTATGCTTGCTATGAAAACGGTAAGCTCGTGCGATATGCCGCTACGAACACAGGCAAAGAACGCACACAGACTTACCCCGGCAGATACCACACAAATTGGAAGAAAAAGAAACATCGCTCCTCGCTGGACTCCACTTGGGTGATGCCGTATAATATCAATTTTCATCTGCAGGCTGGCAATGCATTCCATCAATTCACTATGCCAGGGCGTCCCGCTTCGCACAGCTGCGCAAGGCAGTTTATGCACGATGCACAGTGGTTATATGATTGGATAGACTTAAGCAAGTTTGACGAGACAAGGGCTGTCCGCGAGGAAGGCACTACTGTATTAGTGCTTGATGTGTTCGATTTCTCGCGTCCTAAGTTTGGTCCTTGGCTGGACTTAGCAGATAATAAATCTGCGGATATTCAGTTGCCGGCAGACCCGCAAAACTTCGAGCTACCGTTTATTCCGATTAATCAAATCCCGCACGGTGCACGCGGTGCTTTGAAGGACAAGGAAAGGCATATTCACGCAGAGGATACCCTTAGGGCACGCGGATGGCTGCGTCCGGGAGTGAAAATAACCAGCTCTGTGAATTTCAATGCCATAAGAAAGAGGAAACGCGCCGCTGAAGAGGCCAAGAAAAAAGCAGAAGAAGCTGCGAAAATGAACCAGAATTAATCTTAGTTCATAAATAGAAATATTAATAATCATTAATAGCATTAATGCAAGATATAGACAAAAATAAGATAGACAAAGTGATAGAAAGCGGGAAGGAGACATTCCGCAATGAAGCTGAGAACCTACTGCAGTGCGCCGAACTCGTAGGCGAAGAGTTCGCCCGCGCTGCTGTAATTCTCTCCGAAGCAGAGAAAATCATAGTAACCGGCATAGGCAAAAGCGGACTGATTGGCGAGAAAATAGCCGCAACGCTCGCAAGCATTGGAAAGCCGGCGTATTTTATGCACTCTGTCGATGCTCTGCACGGGGATATCGGAATAGTCCAAAAGGACGACGTCGTTATTATGCTGTCGAAAAGTGGTAGCACAGACGAAATCGTTCGCCTTATGCCGTTTATCAAGTCTCGTTCTGCTTTTACTATTACTCTTGTGTCGAATAAGGATTCGTATCTCGCTGCAAATTCGGATATTTGCCTTTTCTTGCCAGTGGAGACAGAGGCTTGCCCGCTGAATATAGTTCCCACCACTTCCACTACAGTCGCTCTCGCTATGGGCGATGCCTTAGCCGTGGCTATTATGAAGCTAAATAGTATATCTATCAAAGACTTTTCTATGCAGCACCCACTGGGGCAAATCGGACGCAACATCACCATTAAAGTGGGCGATATTATGCACAAGGGAGAGCAAATCCCTGTGTGCTATAATGGTATGAAGTTCAAGGAGGCGCTAATCGAAATGTCGAACAAAAAGCTGGGTTGCGTGTGCATTTGCGACTCGAATAACAAGCTGAATGGTATTATCACAGATGGCGATGTGCGCAGAATCCTGCAAAAGTACGACAATATCGGCAACATCACAGTAGATGAAGTGATGACTAAAAAGCCGATTAGCATCACGAAGGACTTATTCCTCGGCGAGGCGCTTTCCGTGATGAGCAATAGGGAAAGCCAGATTAGCGTTCTCGCCGTGCTTGATGAAGAGGAAACCCTGCTGGGTATTATCCGCGTTCACGACATAGTGCGCAGCGGAATATAATATTTTTACAAAAAGAAAAAATATTTACAATAATACTAAATTTCTTTCGTTAATTCTATTGAAATTGGAAATAAACAATGCTTTTACGAAGCAATGCAAACGAAGAAGATAAATAAGGACAAGAGCCACCACCCGAAAAACGGAGATTTTTTCGGGACAGGGAAGATGTGTGCTTTTTCTTATCTTTCATTCTTTCTTTTATCAATAAATCTTTATATTATAGGCACTTACAGACAAGGAATAACGCTTGGCGGTGTTGCCCTATTCGCTGAATAGAGCAAACCGCAGGGTAGCATCGCCTTATAAAAATTCTATTATAACAATATATTAAATCTCTATTCTGATATGTTGCTTGAATGAGCAATAGCACTTAGCTATTATGCTAAGTGGGGAATGTATATTATGTAATAAATAAATTTTTTTATAAAATCTATTTATACGAGGTTATAATAATGACACAATTAAATAATATAATAAAAGTAACTCTCCTCATGTTGTGCATATCAGCACTAAATGTATTTGCACAAAAAGATGATGAGAATCAGCTTCAAGGACACTGTTGTGATAACGTAAAGGTTTCAGCTGAACCCGATGATGATGATCCTTGTTGCATTAAAATTTCTGTTTATAATCCTAATTGTCCAGATTTGGTAATTAAAATAGAAAAAAAGCTTAATAATGCCAATATTGAAGTTACAAAAGAAACCGTCAATAATGGTGAGAAAAAAGAATTTAAAGTATGTGGTGATATTGGGGAAAGTGAAATGGTAGTATTGGTAAAACTGGAAAATAAAGTTGGACAACTATATTGTTCAGGTAATACTATACATGAATTTACTCGAAAAGTGAATTGCTGTAAATGTCCTGATAAAATTGATGATATTGTAAATATTGATTTAATTGCAAACGCTTGTGAGAATGGTTGCAAAGTAAAGCACACATATAATCTTCCAGAAGAGTACAATAAGTGCTTTAAATATATCAAAATAAAGAGTTCAGAAATGGACAATGAAGAACAATATTATTTGGAGGAAGCGAAAGATAAGATTGAGAATTATAGTCCTTGCATAGGCAATTACGAAAAATATACAGTAAACTTGTTATTAGTCAAAGATGACGGCGAAGAATATAAGTACGAGAAAACCGTATATTGCAAAGGTAAGCCAATACCACTTGAAGAATTATGTCGTCCAGACACAGCAAAAGAGAACTGGAATGCAATACAAGAATTAACAATATTTTCAGATATATGTCCTGGGTGTACTATCAATGTTTCATATACTTGGAGGAAAACCAGCAGAGGACATCAGGATGTACAGATAGTAAAAATTGAAGTACTAAATGATAAATGTAATGATTGTTCTCCAGAGAAACTATACCAGATGGCATTAGATGGAATAATTAGAGAAAATCAAATGCTGTTTAATCCGCGTTTCCCTGGAGACTGCAGTGATTTATGGCGGGTAGCACATGCTACTTGTTGGTCTATATGGCGATACTATTACGATGATGGAGTAAATGTGAGATATAACGAGGTATACCAACGTTGCAGGGTATCTGTATGTTGCACACAAAAAATGAGAGTATGTCTTGACAAAAATAGCAATTATATTGTTACACCATTAGACAAGCAAATTTACTATGATGGTGAATGTGCAAAACATATACTTGATGACTGGTCAATGAATACCTCATTTACTTGCTTCCCAGCATGTGAATGGTTAGCAAATTATAAAGGTTCAACAGGTAAAGCACCGAAAAAGAAAGATGGAGCTAGTTTCAAGGTTGACTATGAGAATGCTTATGGAATAAATACGGGAATAGAAGACAACGTAATAAAAGTACAGATAAAAACACCTAAAACAGGAACCGCTGAAGTAACAGTGTATGATGTAAGTGGAAAACAAGTAATCAAAGAAACAGCTGTAATAACAAATGGCAATACAAATACGATAATGATTGGTATAGCTGAATTACAGTCTGGAAATTATATTTATACAGTAACTATT
>JBHADY010000174.1:0-3005 GCA_041855325.1 Ignavibacteriota bacterium | reverse complement strand
CATCGAAGCCCCAAGGGTCGCGCTGGCGTTTGCGTTGGCTTTGCACGCGCAGTCGCACGACGAATTCCATCTCGAACGGCTCAATGGTGAGCATACCTGTCTGCTGTGGGATAAGAAGTACTTTCGCTATATCTGCATAGCGATAGTTAATGCCATTAATGTTTTCCGTTCCGCTGTATTGGATTTGATCTAACTTAAACTCCTGCGACCAAAAGCCATTGAACATAGGTTGCTTTGGTGCAGAGGCGTTAAGTACGTTTAGCTCTGGGTTAATGTATAGTCTATATGTTGCATATACTGGCTCGCCCTTATATGCTGTGTTCTTATTCACGTTCAGGCGCACGAATAAGTGCTTAGAGATAAGCTCGTTTGCCTCTTTGCTTAGTGCTTTTTCATTATCCTGCTGGGACTGCTGTCCTTGGCTTTGCTGGGAGTGCGATTGAGCTTGCTGTTGTTGCTGCCTTTGCGAACCCTGCTTTACTGTTATTTTCACGGGATTAGACCTCAGCACTTCGCCTTCTACTGTTATCTGAGCTGGTGGTATCTCGAAAGTACCCACGGCTTCTGCTCTTAGCAGGTATATGTAAGAAAAGGACTGCGAGACCTGCCCATTGATTATCTGCGTGAAGCTGGACTGGCTGGGACCCATAAGCACTGTAAAGCCCTTAAACGTTGGAGGCTTAAAGTTGCTTACTCTGCTTCTATCCACTTTGAATGTTATTTGAATTTGCTCGCCTACCGCCACATTGTTCGATGAAACCGTGGTATTAAATGAAGCTGAGAGAGCCACTCCGCTGGCAAGCAAGAATATGGATAGTAGTACTATTAGCTTATTTGCTAATGTCTTATTAATTAAAAGACTATTCCTGAAATATAGCATAAGTTTATTTCCGCCTTATATACTGCAATTATCATTTTATAATGAAAATACCATTTTATGATGAAATTGATTGACGAAAATACGCCACAAATAGTGCTTATAAGTATAGTAAAATACAGTGACAAAAGCAAGAGTGTGAAAAAGTAAACATTAAATTTGGTAAATTGTTATAAAAATGGTAATTTTGTAGTCTTTTAGAATGCCTTCAAAGGTATTCTAAGTTTTTGTGTATTCATTGTAGTGCAAGAATATGTTTAAAATAGAGATTCGCGGATTGAAAGACGGCGAACATAATGTGGAATTAGACGGCAATGGCAAAGATGTGGAATTCATCTGCAAAGAGTTCGCCACAAGCGATATTAAAGTGAAAGGAACTCTCCGCGTGCTGGACAACCACTACACACTGCAATCAAAAATATACGCTAAAGCAAAAATGATCTGCGATATCTCCTTAGATGAATATGAGGAGGAAATCGAAGCAGAGATGAATATGAATTTCATCGCCGATAATGAGCTGGCAAACGTCCAACTCGAAAGAATGGAAGACGATGAAAATGAAAGAATAATAAGAAGCGAAGACAAAGAGATAAACTTAGACGCGGACGTGCGTGATATTCTCTGCCTGGCGCTCCCAATGAAAAAAGTTGCTCCGCAGCACAGAGGAAAATCACTCGAAGAGATTTTCCCACAATACTGCAAAAGCGACGATAAGCCCGCACATAACCCTTGGGCGCAATTAGATAATTTGAAATTGAATTAAACAATAATAGATAAAGGACTGAAACAATGCCAAATCCAAAGCGCAGACACTCCAAAACTCGTAGAGATAAGAGAAGAACACATTATATCGGCACTGCTCCAACTACTGGCGGATGCCCTAACTGCGGTTCAATAAAAATGCCTCATAGGGCTTGCCCAGAATGCGGCTACTATAATGGCAGACGCATCATCAAAGCAGCAGAAGCTGTTTAATAGTTATAAGTTGTCTCTTGATAATAGCTATAATAAGCAGAATAAAGCGTTAGTATAGTTTATACTATAGGAAAATCAAATAAGTGGCTCTGGGAATAATACTCCCCGAGCTACTTACTCCCTGAGCTACTTGATAATACAAGGAACTCACTAATGCTTAATGTGAAGCAGTTAGTTCTCTCGCGTATTAATAATTACATAAGTAATTAACATAATTACGTCTGTAAATAATAATTACATTAATAAATAAGTAATTATAGATGGAATTGAAAGCAAATAAGCCAATCAAAGTTGCACTCGATGCAATGGGCGGAGACTTTGCCCCAGAAAATGAACTTCTCGGGGCTATTAGTGTTTTTGATGATGCTAAACAATCCAAAAACCTAGAAATAGTTATCTTAGGAGATGAAGGAAAAATAAATAACTTCCTGAAAGATAAGAACCTATCCAAAGTGAAGTATACCATAGTGCCGACTACGCAAGTCATAACTATGCACGATGACCCCACTGAATCCCTAAAAACTAAGAAAGACTCCAGTCTGTATCGCGGCGCTGAAATGGCTGCAAACGGCGAGGTAGATGCTTTCGTATCTGCCGGAAATACCGGAGCTATGCTCGCAACTTCCACAGTGCTGATGAGAAGAATTAAAGGTGTGAGCAGACCAAGCATCGCTACTTTTATGCCAAGCGACAATGAAACACCTACTCTACTTATAGATGCAGGTGCGAACGTCGATTGCAAACCACGCTTCCTGTATGAATTCGCCGTGATGGGAAGCGTTTATACTAAGCAAATACTCGGACTGAAAGCTCCGAGAATTGGCTTGCTAAGCATAGGCGAGGAAGAGAAAAAGGGGAACGATCAGGTGCGAGAAGCTCATCAAATGATTAAGGAAGACAAAAGCCTGAACTTCATCGGAAATGTGGAAGGAAAGGACGTGATGAGTGGCTCGTGCGACGTAGTCGTGTGCGACGGCTTCACGGGGAATGTGATACTGAAGTTAGCCGAAAGCTTCCCTAAACTCGTGAAAAGCAGGTTTAAGCAATATGCCGACTCCAGCGTTAAGAATAAAGTTTTAGCAGCATCGGCAATGCCAGCGCTGAAGTCTGTATTCTCCAGCTTTAACTATGAAAATTACGGCGGAGTGCCCAT
>JBHADY010000173.1:0-4681 GCA_041855325.1 Ignavibacteriota bacterium | reverse complement strand
CTCTCAAGACTTCTTCTCTACTGGTGGCTATGAAATCCTATATAACAACGGATTCGAAACTCCGGAAGATGCTGCAAAAGCTGCAATAGAAAGCGATTCAAAGATAATCGTTATTTGCTCTACTGATGATACTTATCCAGACATCGTGCCTACTTTAGCTAAAGAAGTTAAAGCAAAAGCTCCGGAAAAGTTCATCGTGCTCGCTGGTTATCCAACTGATTATATTGAAGCATTCAAAGAAGCTGGCGTAGATGAATTCATCCACGTGAAAGCTAATATTTATAAGATATTGCTAACTGTTCAAGATAAACTTGGTTTAGCTTAATTCTATAACTTAATTAATTATAATTGGAGATAATAAATAATGAAAAATCCTGATTTCAGTAAAATAGATTTCAAAAGCGATTATAGTAAATCAAGTTATGAAACTTGGAAAGCTAATATCGAGAAAAATACGGGGATGCCATTAGAAAAACTGATTGAACACTCAATGGAAAACATTGACATTCAGCCAGTTTATCATCCCGATGAATATGCAAACTACGAACACTTAGGCTATACTGCTGGTATCGCTCCAAACTTAAGAGGTCCATACCCAACTATGTACGTTACTCGTCCTTGGACGGTACGTCAATACGCGGGCTTTTCTACTGCGGAAGAATCAAACGCATTCTATAGAAGAAACCTTGCTGCAGGTCAGAAAGGTCTTTCCGTTGCGTTCGACTTAGCGACTCACCGCGGATACGACTCTGACCACGAAAGAGTGGTGGGCGACGTAGGTAAGGCTGGTGTGGCTGTGGATTCTATCCTTGATATGAAAATATTATTCGATAAAATTCCACTTGATAAAATGTCTGTATCAATGACGATGAACGGTGCTGTGCTTCCTGTATTGGCATTCTATATCATCGCTGCAGAAGAGCAAGGCGTTGCTCAGAATCTGCTTTCTGGTACAATCCAAAATGATATTTTGAAAGAGTACATGGTGCGTAATACTTATATTTACCCACCAGAAATCTCAATGAAGATTATCTCTGATATCTTCGAATATACTTCGCAAAATATGCCTAAATTCAATAGTATCTCTATTTCTGGATACCACATGCAGGAAGCTGGTGCTACTGCAGATATTGAAATGGCATACACAATCGCAGACGGTCTGAACTACGTTCGTGCTGGAATGAAAGCCGGACTTCAAATTGATGACTTTGCTCCTCGTTTGTCCTTCTTCTGGGCTATAGGCAAGAACTACTTTATGGAAATAGCGAAAATGCGTGCAGCAAGAATGCTATGGGCTAAATTAATGAAGAGCTTAGGTGCTAAGAATCCTAAGTCACTTGCACTTAGAACTCACTCTCAGACTTCTGGCTGGAGCTTAACTGAGCAAGATCCATTCGTAAACGTTGCGAGAACTGCTATCGAAGCTATGGGGGCTGCACTTGGTCATACTCAGTCTCTTCACACAAACGCACTTGATGAAGCGATTGCTCTTCCTACAGACTTCTCTGCTCGTATTGCTCGTAATACTCAGCTTTTCTTGCAAGAAGAAACAAGTATATGTAAGGTTATTGACCCTTGGGGTGGTTCTTACTACGTAGAAGCATTGACTGATGCGCTTATGCACAAAGCTTGGGAACACATTCAGGAAACTGAATCCCTCGGCGGTATGGCTAAAGCTATCGAAACAGGCGTTCCAAAGATGAGAATCGAAGAGGCTGCAGCTCGTCGCCAAGCTCGTATTGACTCTGCGAGAGAAGCTATCGTGGGTGTGAATAAGTTTAAACTTGACCACGAAGATCCTCTCGATATCCTTGAAGTAGATAACACTGCAGTGCGCTTGCAACAAATCAAACGTCTCAAAGAGCTTAAAGCTAACCGCGACAGCGTGAAGGTGCAAGAAGCATTGGACGCAATCACTAAGTGCTGCGAAACAGGCGAAGGTAACTTACTAAAACTATCAATTGACGCTGCAAGACTTCGCGCAAGCCTTGGAGAAATTTCTTATGCAATCGAAAAAGTGAAAGGTAGATATCAAGCAGTGATTCGTTCAATTAGCGGTATTTACAGCTCTGAATACTCTGATAATGAAATTATCGAAAGAGTACGCAAGTTAGCTGATGAATTCGAAGAAAAAGAAGGTCGCCGTCCGAGAATCTTAGTTGCTAAGATGGGACAAGACGGACACGACAGAGGCGCGAAAGTGGTGGCTACTGCCTATGCGGACATGGGCTTCGACGTAGATATAGGTCCATTATTCCAAACTCCAGCGGAAACTGCGAAAATGGCTGTAGAAAACGACGTGCACGTGGTGGGTGTATCTTCACTTGCTGCTGGTCACAAGACACTCGTTCCAGCTCTCCGCGACGAACTCAAGAAGCTCGACCGCGAAGATATTATGATCGTATGCGGTGGCGTTATCCCTGCACAGGATTACGACTTCCTCTACAAGAACGGTGCAGCAGCTATCTTTGGTCCTGGTACTGTTATCCCAGTAGCAGCAGAAAAGATGCTCCGCCAGTTATTCGAAAGATTATAATTATTCATATTGATAAACGAAAAGCCTCTCCCGAAAATGGAGGGGCTTTTTTTATTGAAAAAAACTAAAGTTGAGAAAAAAAGTTTGCATTTTAGAAAAAAGTTTTATAAGTTTGTAAGTACAGTATGTTTAATTTATTTAAAGGAACAAAAAATATGTTTAAGAAGTTTTGTTATTCGATTCTTGTACTATTGACACTTAGTTCTCAGTCCGTTTTTGCTGTTGATAAGTGTAGATGTGAAGAGGTTGAAGAGAGATGGTGTTGCAGAGAATTAGAGTTCGATTACAATGGGTGTAGAATAAAGTACACTCTTTGTATGGGAGTCTTTTCCGGTCTTCACTACATAAAAGTAGATAATTTCACAATTCCTGCAGAATGTGCAGGTAATATTAACTATAACGATCTTCAACTCGAAGCTATAGCTGCTGCCTATACTAATTATAATATCTTTCCAACAGATGAACCTGGACCTTATACTCCTGAGGACACTTGTTGGGATAAGACGCCTATCTGTCCTGATCAAACAGCGTGTAATATTTTGACACAAACACTGGTATGTCTTAAAGAGATAGTTAATGAAGATGGCTCTCGGACTTTCTCTGAATGCAATGATGGTAAATTTAGGCAATGCTATAATGAAATAAGATATTGTTATGATATAAACCAAGGAAAAGTTATAGTAGAAAAAATAGGCTTTCCAATGGGACCTCCTTGTCCAGAAGGTTGCATTAGTGCATGTGAATAATAAATATTTAGTGGAACCTTGCTATTTATAGCAAGGTTCCGATTTTGCTATATTATATATTAATCAAAGGGTAAATCTATGAACTACATAAAACTTATACTGCTTGTGATAATATCCTTTTCATCTGTTTATGCAGACTCTTTTTTTACTTTTAAGTATATAAAGGACATAGAAAAGGAGATTTATTCTTTAAACTTAATTGATTCTACTTTGTTCAAAGTAAATTACTTTGATTATAATAATCTCTCTCGTATTGATTTTGAACCTCGAAATTCTGAAGGAGATACTCTGTCATACACTTATTTTGCTAAACTTGAAGAAAAATACTATAAAATAGATTATTATGATATTAAGCAAGCACTAAGAAAGCTAAACATTGATATAAGTGGGAAAAGTAAAGATCATAGATGGGCTTCGGGAGCTTATAATTTATTTGTTCCATCAGCACCATTTAAAGTTTGTATATTAGATAGTTTTTTTTATGCAACTGTATTGTTTGACTCTAATAGCTTTATCAATAAAGACTTAGAAAGATACCTGATTAAGTATAACTTCGTAACTAAAGATATTAAAGTAATATACAATCCCATCTTTGATTCAGTTGCTAATAAGTCTGTGCATAACTTAAATATGATGATGCTTAATGTCTTGCATAATAAGTTGTTTCTGATGTCTGTCGGTGATTATAATGAAATAAAGAAAGATGTTAAAACTCCACTTTATCATTGTAGAATAAATGAGAATGATTCTATTGAGATAATTTGTCGCTGTAGATATAATTTAGCTCCTAACTCTTTATCAAGTGCAAGTAGTTTTTTGATTTCTGAACTGCCTTATGGTTTCAGGTGGCTGGAGATGTTTATTGATACCACACAGTGGGGAGCTTTAATTACTACAATAAATGAATACTCTTATGATACTGATTCTATTAGAGTTATCAGTTCAAATGACTTGGGAATTGGTAGAAATAATATGAAATATATGATTCACTCTATACCTATGAGGGGCGATAGCACCATCATAGCTACTTGTGTTATGTATGGAGAGATTCTTCGTATTTTTCCAGATAATACTGTGAAAGTATTTTACCCTAATGATAGTTTAAAATTTCAGTTAGATTTACACGCTAGAAAAGCTTATTTTCCAGTATATGATAAAGATGGTAATATCTGGATAAATTATCCGCCAGTAAAAGTTCCTCATATTGTTGAGCTAAATGAGGGGAGGTATCCAGAACTAAATAAGTTAATTAGAATAGATAAAGATGATAATATAACTTTGTTCGATTTTAATGATTTAGGAAGAATGTGGAAGGAAATGTACTATTTTAATGATAGATACATAGTTTTTGTGGCTGAAAAGAATGAAGAAAAATGGCCTCACAGAGTTATAGATGATT
>JBHADY010000172.1:0-3698 GCA_041855325.1 Ignavibacteriota bacterium | reverse complement strand
ATATCCCTTGCACCTTTAGAGAATAGGTAATCTGCTGCTGCGCAAGTAGTATTACCTGTGGCAAGCATAGGGTCTAAAATAAACACTTTATACTTATCATTAATTTGCTTATAAGAAGTGTAATGAGTGCTTATTTCTTGAGTCTTTTCGCATCTTTGCAACACTTGATATTCAATTATTGCATCTGGGAAAACGCGAGTGAAAGCATTTAGCATTCCTATGCCAGCCCGCAATATAGGCAGAAGAACTATCTTATCAGAATAAGAATGAACCGAGCAGTCTTCCACAGGAGTGGAAATATTATGTTCTTTCATTGTTATTGTATTGGATAACTCAAAAGCCAGAGACAGGGAAATTACCTCGATGGCATTCCTGAAGTCATTAGAACCAGTATCCTTATTCCTTAAAATTGAAAGGAAGTGCTTGGTCGCATTGTTTGCCTGAAGATTAATCATACTAATGTATTACAATGATGTACTTGGTTTAGTCTTAATTATTGCTTAAAAAATCAAACATCTTAGGGTAGAACATCAATTCAAATTTAAAGATGGAGTACATAGTGCTATATTCACGAAGAGCAGGGTCTAACTTCAGAGTACCCATTTTCTTACTGGTATTGAATGCAAAGTCTAAGCGTAAGCCGGCATTAAGTAATCCTGCATCTAAAATATCGAAATTTCCACTTAATCCCAAGCCTGCATAAATTGCATTATCATTATTAACTTCAGCTGGAGCACTTTCTAAGCCATTAAGCAAAAAGATATGATTCCAGCCAAGGCTTAACCCGAAGTTAATTCTCTGGTATGGGTTGAAGATGAAAGAAGTTCCTAAACCGAAAATATGATGTTCTGTCGGACGCAATCCCGGGTTTTCTTCTGCTATCTTTTTGTTTTTAGTGTAGAAGTAAGAGATATCCACCTGTAACCACTGAAGCGGAGTAAGTGTTATCTTAGCTCCTGGGGAGAAGATACCATCATAGGATACTTCTTCTGTGCCATTATCTTTTTTATATGCTTCTACGATTGTGTTAAGCCCAGGTGTAACTCCAACGCCAATGAATGGCTTAACGAATCTGTGTTCTACTTCTTCTTGTTCGATTGGTTCTCCTCGCTCATCTACTTCTTCTTGAGCGAAAGAATAGTTCAAACTTGATACGAGTACTAAGAGCAATACACTTAGCACTCCGAAGAATTTTTTTGCATTGATTTTAGTCATATTTATTACCTCCTCAATATGAATGTTCTTAATATATGCTATTTTTCCTGCTATTAACTTGATTAATTTTGGTCTATTTGTTTTCCCACGGAATGGCACGGGCGTCATATATGGACCGTCGGTTTCGAGCATTATTCTTTCAAGTGGAATATACTTTACGACTTCGTCCATATTAGATTTTTTAAAAGTTATGTTCCCCGTGAAGGAAAACATTAGGTTCATATCCATTACTTTTTTTGTATAGTCTAAGTCCGAGCTATAGCAGTGAAGCACAGCGCGGAACTTATCGCTTTTCATCTTGCTTAAGCAGGAGTAAATATCATCATCTGTGTTGCGACTGTGTATGATAGCCGGAAGGTCGCTCTCCACGGCTAAGTTCAGTTGCTGCTCGAAGACTTCGATTTGCTTTTCCGCCGGATGAAAATCATAGTAATAGTCCAAGCCTATCTCTCCTACCGCTTTGCACTTCGAGTGGCGAATCATTTGGCGAATTTCCGCTTCAGCATTGGCGTATTCATCGCAATTATGCGGGTGAATGCCCGCCGCGAAGAATAGCCTATCATCAGTTTCTGCTATGGATTGCACTTTAGCGAGTGAATCATAATCCGTAGCGGGCAGTATAATAGCTTCTACTCCTTCGCTAAAGGATTCATCTATCACCTCTTGGCGTATTTCGTAGTATTGTTCGGAGTCTAAGTGGCAATGGGTATCTATCATTTTGGGGTTTACTTTGTATTAGTGTTTTACTTTTTCTTTTGTAGCTCTTTTAGCTTATTATACACTTCTTGGGAGTGCCCTTTCGCTTTCACTCCTCTATAGATGTGTGCCAAAGTGCCATCTGGAGCGATGATAAAAGTGGAGCGTTCAATTCCCATAAACTTCTCGCCATCTATGTCATACTCTTTCATAACATTGTATGCATTCACGATTTCCTTATTCGTGTCGGAAATTAGATCGAAGTTAAGATCGAACTTCTTAATAAAGGCATTATGCGAATCTTTATCATCTGCGCTGACGCCCAGCACAACTGCGTTAATTTCTTTCAGTTTATCGAAATCATCGCGGAAGCTGCAGGCTTCGATAGTACAACCCGGAGTATCATCTTTCGGATAGAAGTAGAGTACTACCCACTTGCCCTCGTAATTGCTTAGGGAGATGGTTTCGCCAGTTTGTATTTGGGATTTAATCTCTGGAGCTTTTTCGTTCAGCCTTAGAGTTTCTACTCTTTCTTGGCTTATTAATGAAACGCAAGCAAAGAGTAGTATGCTTAAAATGCTTATTGCTTTTTTCATTGTTTATACTTGCTTATTGGTTTTGCAATTCTACTATTCTTTTAAATACTTCATCGGAGTGACCAGCTGGCTTCACTTTTCTATAGATTTCAGCTATAGTGCCGTCCGGAGCGATGATTACTGTGGTGCGTTCCACGCCCATATAAGTTCTGCCATACATTTTCTTTTCTTTCCACACGCCGTATGCTTGCAGGATTTCCTTTTCAGTATCGCTGATTAAGTCATAGTTAAGTCCGTGCTTTTGAATGAAGTTATTGTGGGATTTCACAGAGTCTGGGCTTATGCCGAGAACCACTGTGTTAATGTCTTTGAACTTATCGAAATCATCGCGGAAGCTGCAAGCCTCTGTTGTGCAACCGCTTGTATTATCTTTTGGATAGAAGAATAGCACTACCCATTTTCCTTCGTATTGGCTTAGTGATATTTTCTCTTCTGTTTGTATTACTGCTTCGAAATTCGGAGCTTTTGCGTTAATTTCTAATTCCATAGTTATATTATAGTTGTTTATTTAAATCGTAATCAAATGCTCTCAAGCCAATTAACTTATTAATTGAGCATTGAACATACTTACTATTTTCTTTTCTAACTCAGTCTCGGCTATGGTCGCGGGAGCTGGCATCCTCTTGCCTTCGCTTGCCTGTGGCTGAGTGTTATTTTGGTTACTTTGATTGTTAGTCTTTACGATATTTACATCTATATTTCTGCCGAAATACTCCTTCAGTGAGTTTTCTATCTTTCTTTTCTCTCGCAAGAGAGATTCCGCTACGAAGTCACTAAGATTAAAGTTAATATACGTGTCCTGCACATCTACCGAGCCGTCGTCGTTGTCGGTTATCATTTTTAGTGTATTAAGCTCGTTCTGAGAATTGGCATATTTATTCAGGAAGTCCTGCCAATTCTGCTTTAGCGATTTATTTATATTGTCTGTATACGTAGAATTTGGAATATCGTTACTTACAGTCTGTGCTTGCACTGGGGTTACAGGGTTTACCTGGGGTTGAGGTGCTGGTGCTGGTCTGGGAGCCAGATTAGTAGTGCTATCTATTGGCTTACTAGGCGTAATTGGCTGACTTGGTGCAATTGCAGGATTGGACGCAACTGCCGGTCTGCTCGGATTGCTTCTTACTGCGTCTCCGTGCGGATTAAATTTTTTTTTTAATGCACGAACCTCGCCGATTAGCTCTGATATTT
>JBHADY010000171.1:0-10783 GCA_041855325.1 Ignavibacteriota bacterium | reverse complement strand
TAAGCTCGTGGAAGAAGCAGTGAAGCTCAGCGACGATTCCGCTATCATCTCTAATAACGAAAAATTCGATTACAATGCTTTCCTTAGTAGCATTGTTCTTGATATTTCTGAAGCATCGAAAAACAGCCATAATATAATAATTGACGGTTTCTTGAAGAATAGCGAAATTATCCAAGATAGAAACCTGCTAAAGCAAAGCATAGGATACATTATTGACAACGCAATTAAGTACTCCAATAAGGGTTCAAACATAATCATTAAAAACTCTATTAAGGATAAGAAGCTGAATATAGTCATCACTGACTTTGGTATCGGTATTGATGATTACAGCTTGGGCAAGGTATTCGAGCCTTTCTTTAAGGCTAAATCGACTATAGGTATTTATTCTGGTACTGGTCTTGGGCTTTCTATCACTAAGAAATATGTGCTTAGCATGGGCGGCACAATCAGCATAGAAAGTGAAGAAGGCAAAGGCACTAGCGTTACTATGCAGCTTCCTATAGATCACTTTTAGTTAATCAAAACTCACACACTTATAAAGGAATTTCAATGTTAAAGAGAATAATAGTTGGGATTATCGGCATTCCCTTGTTTATTGCACTTATTATGCTCGGCGGATATTACTTCTTCGCACTTGTCTTATTACTCTCAAACTTAGCAATATGGGAGTATAATAAAATCGCAGAAGCTAAGGCAGCTCATCCGATTAACCCCCTTTCGTATATTATGAATACCCTGTTTCTTTCGGGTTTCTTTGTTTCTCTCTATATCGGAGGTGATTATACTGGCTTCCCGGCTCTGAGTGTGCTTATTCCTATCATTCTCCTTAACATATTACTTCATACAGTATTTAACCTGTGGAACAATAACCCGAATAATACTTTCAGCATTGCCGGAGGTATCGCCGGTTTTAACTATATCACACTATTCTTCTCCTCGCTTATCGCAATTTCCCTCTTTCGCGACTTCGCAGAGGTCTTCCTTATGTTGCCACAGCTTACTCTTCTTCACTTAGGCGAAATGCCCTGGAGCTATATTTTAATGGCTATGTTCATTTCTATTTGGTCTTCTGATTCTCTTGCCTACTTCACAGGCAGAGCTTTAGGAAAGCATAAGCTATTCGAACGCGTTAGTCCTAAGAAGACTTGGGAAGGGGCTATCGGTGGGTTCTTCGGAGCTATCGCAGGCTTTGCATTGCCTATTTACTATACTATTCCTGAATTCAGCATCTATTTAGCTATTGCTATCGGTGCGATAATCGGTATAGTTGCTCCTTTGGGGGATTTAGCTGAGTCGCAAATGAAGCGAGATGCAGGAATCAAAGACAGCTCGAATATTATCCCCGGTCACGGAGGCATACTCGACCGCTTTGATTCTACTCTATTTACTGCACCTGTGCTTCTTATTTGCCTAATTATCTATTATACTTTTGTATATTAATTTTTACTATCGTATATTAATTCTTATTTTCTACTTCTGCCTTTTTATTAAGATGCTTCTTCAATTGAATGGTGTTATACAGAAGTAAGTCTCTGTAATTCATTGTATTATCATTTCCACCCAGTGGATCCAATACTTGCAGATCAACTTTCGCTATTTCTGCAAGGTTCCGAGCAGAGTTTTCCGGCAATTGTGGCTCGGTGAAGATATTCGTTATCTGATAAGCTTCTATTCTTCTTTTTAGCTCATTCAGATATTTGGGTGTTATTTCTTTTCCCGGAGAAATCTCAATTGCACCTGCGTATAAAAGATTATATCGTGCTATGAAATAACCATAAGATGCGTGAAATGAAAGCAACGCCGCTCCTCTTTGCTCAGCCAATTCTTTCTTTATTGTTTCGTGCAGCTGATCCAGCTCTGCTATAAATCTATCTTTATTCTTGTTTATGAACTCACTATGCTCAGGAAAAGCATTCACGAGGTCGCGTGTTATCTTAGGCAGAATACCCTTCACTGCGATAGGGTCTAACCAAAAGTGTGGGTCTATGAAGCCCTCTCCGCAATCGCCTTCTTTATTCGTATAACCAAATTCATCGCAGCAAGCATTTCCATAAAACTGCTTATGCTCTATAGCTATATATTGAATTACCTCTATTTTATCTTTCCGCATATCTTTCCTCACCCAATTATCAAGCCTATCAGATGTATAGAAAAATAGCTTTGCCAGCTCTAATCTCTGCATATCGCTTGGCTTAGGATTAAAAGTATGCGGAGAATCAGTAGGCTTAGTAATGCAATATAGGTCTATTCTATCGCCCACGAGTTCCTGCACTATAAGCTCCAATGGCTTATTCGCCACGACGATGAAGTCGTGTCCTTTATCTTCCTTTTTTCCGCAAGAAATCAGCATTACTAATGCAGACAGTACTAATGCCGCATATAATAGGATTTTACTTTTCATATATATTCACTTAAATTAACTTACATTAGAATTTTAGTCTGTCTTTATAGACGTAATTATGCATTTATTATTAATGAAAAGCCTCGAACCAATCTCGGCTCGAGGCAATTCTTCTCTATCAAAAATTATTATTAAGTACTTAATAATAATTGCAACTATTATTTTTTGCTTTTTCTATACTCTTCAATAATTTCTTCTTGTACGCTCTTTGGTACTGGGCTGTATTTGAGGAATTCCATAGTGAATTCACCCTTACCCTGAGTATTACCACGAAGGTCAGTAGCATACCCAAACATTTGGTTCAGAGGTACTTCAGCTTCCACTACCACGTATCCATTATCGCTTGTTGTATTCACGATAACACCACGTCTTTGGTTCAGCTGACCAATCACAGCGCCTTGGAATTCATCTGGAGCAGATACTTCAAGCTTCATAATTGGCTCAAGAAGTATAGGATTTGCCTTTGCAACGGCTTCTTTAAGAGCCATTTTAGCAGCAAGTTTGAATGCCATTTCTGATGAATCCACTGGGTGAGTCTGACCGTCATTCAGAGTAACTCTCACACCAACGATAGGTTGCTCGATGAGCGTACCGTGTTCTACTTGTTCTTGGAAGCCCTTATCACAGGCTGGAATGTATTCGCGAGAAATTACACCACCTACTACTTTATCTACGAATTCGTAATCAACAGCATCTTCGAGAGCTATAGGCTCGATAAAGCCACCAACTCTTGCGAATTGACCAGAACCACCAGATTGCTTCTTGTGAGTATAGTTGAACTCAGCTTGCTTAGTAATAGTTTCGCGATAAGCCACTTTTGGCTTGCCAACTACTACGTCCACGTTGTATTCTCTCTTAATACGTTCTATGTAAATTTCGAGGTGAAGCTCGCCCATACCGCGGATGATAGTATCGCCAGATTCTTCATCTCTCTTCACTTGGAATGTAGGGTCTTCCTTCTGGAATCTATTAAGCGCCTTAGAGAAGTTAGCAAGTTTGCTGTTTTCCTGAGGAGCAACTGTAAGCTCGATCACAGGATTTGGCACAAACATAGAAGTCATTGAGATATTCACAGTTCCATCAGTGAAAGTATCGCCTGAAGAGCATTCCACACCGAAGAGTGCGATTATATCGCCAGCTTCTGCGTGTTCGATATCGTGCATTTGCTCTGCATGCATTCTCACTAATCTTGAAACTTTAATCTTCTTTTTATTCTTAGTATTGAAGATAAAATCGCCCTTGTTCAGCTGACCTTGGTATATTCTCATATAAGTAAGCTGACCATATTTTCCGTCTTCCAATTTGAAAGCAAGACCCACGAATGGCTTTTTATTATCAGCCACGAGCTTCACTGTAGCTTCGTTATTGTCTTGGTCTAAGCCTTCATTTACTTTATCAAGCGGAGATGGCAAGTATTGGCAAATACCATCGAGAAGAGTTTGGATACCCTTATTTTGCTTAGCTGTACCCACGAACACGGGAACTACTTTTAGTCCAACAGTGCATTTGCGGATTACTTCTTTCAGCTTATCTATTGAGATTTCCTCTTCAGCAAGGAATTTTTCAGCTATATCATCATCAAAATCAGATAGAGTTTCGATGAGTTCCATTCTTCTCATTTCGGCTACTTCTTTGTAGTTTTCTGGGATTTCGTGTTCTACGATTTTTTCGCCGTTATCACCTTCGAATGTTATAAATTTCTGAGTTAATACATCGATTACACCTTGGAAGTCGCTTTCCATACCAACTGGTGCTGTCATCATAATTGGTCTTAGGTGCAATTTTTCACTTAATTGTTGGAATACCTTATCTGGGTTAGCGCCAGATCTATCCACTTTATTAATAAATACTAATCTTGGCACGCTGTAGCGGCGCATTTGTCTATCCACAGTAATAGTCTGTGATTGCACTCCTGCCACGCCACAAAGCACTAGTACAGTACCGTCGAGCACTCGTAGGGAGCGTTCCACTTCCACAGTGAAGTCAATGTGTCCCGGAGTATCGATTAAGTTTATCGCATTTTCTTTCCAAGTTGTATAGGTCGCAGCAGATTGAATTGTAATCCCCTTTTCTCTTTCCAGATCCATTGAGTCCATAGTAGGACCAGCGCCGGATTTATCGCGAGTTTCAATTGTTCTGTGTATCTTACCAGTGAAGAATAGAATTCTTTCGCTTAGGGTAGTTTTTCCAGAGTCAATATGTGCAGCAATACCAATATTTCTTAGATTTCCTATTTCAGCCATTTTTATATATATGATTTGTTCTTAATATTCAATTTCTATATTTTAACTTCAATCAGTTATCTACTACCTGATTTTAAAAGACATAAGGGCTTTTCGCCCTTATGCCTCAGATTTATTATTCTAATTTTCAGCCGGATCTTCTAAGTCCCTTGCATAAGGCTCATTCCTATTGCTTCCAGTTCTAGACGAAGAACCGAAAATATTCGGTCTGTCGCTGGTAACATTCATTTCCTGATACTGCCTTAAACCAGTACCAGCTGGGATCATCTGCCCGATGATGATGTTTTCCTTCAAGCCAGAAAGGTGATCAATCTTTGAAGCAATCGCAGCATCAGATAGCACGCGAGTAGTTTCTTGGAATGATGCAGCACTTAGCCAGCTTTCGGTAGTGAGCGATGCTTGAGTGATACCAAGCAATAGATATGCACTAGTTGCTAACTCAGCTTGTCTAAATTCGCAAGGAGTTTTGCCTTTTTTCTTAAGGTCATTGTTAGCTTCGCGTACAGCTTTGCGCGTAACGAGAGCACCTTCTTTGAACTTAGAATCACCTTTGCTCGTGATCACCACCTGGTGTTTCAGTCTTTCATTTTCATCATTGAAACGAAGTTTATCCACATGGTCATTTTCGATAAACATTGAGTCGCCACTATCCTTTATAGTAACCTTCTGCAGCATTTGCCTTACTACTACTTCAATGTGCTTATCGTTAATCTTCACACCTTGCATACGATATACTTCCTGAATTTCATTCACTAAGTATTCTTGCACCTTATTCGGTCCCATAATTCTTAAGATATCGTGTGGGTTAATAGAACCTTCAGTCAATCTATCGCTAGCACGAACGAAATCGCCTTCTTGCACCAAGATGTATTTACCAACCGGAACGCTATATTCCATTCTTGTCTTTTCATCAATAGAAGTAACCACCACGATTCTTTGGTTTCTCTTTGGTTTATCGAAAGATACGATACCATCGATATCTGTTACCACAGCCGGGAGCTGCGGAGAACGAGCTTCGAACAACTCTGTTACTCTCGGAAGACCGCTTGTGATGTCTCTTGTTCTGCCCATATCTCTTGGAATTTTAACAAGTGAAGCACCCACGCCCACGATTTCATCATCTTCTATACGAATTTGGGCTTTCGCTGGGATGTTGTATGACTTAATAACATTATTATTATCATCAATGATGTCAATAGCAGGGTTCTTAGTTTTATCTCTTGATTCAATAACTATCTTAGTAACGTGTCCAGTTTGTTCGTCATTTACTTCGCGATAAGTAATATTATTGATAAGATCACGATATTTCACTCTACCTTGCACTTCTGTAATGATAGAAGAGTTGTAAGGATCCCATTCATAAATAATGCTTCCTTTTTTCACAACATCACCATCTTTCACTTTCAGCTCAGCGCCATAAGTTGCATCGTATTTAGTTAATACTCTGCCAGTGCCAGGCTCTAAGATGTTAATCATACCGCTACGGCTTGTTACGAGTGTTACTTCGTCTTCGTCGCCTTCGTAGCTAACTGTACGCATATTTTCGAATTGGATTTCGCCATCGAATTTCGCAACGATAGATGATTGAGAAGTAACAAGTGCAGCCGTACCACCTGTGTGGAATGTTCTAAGAGTAAGCTGCGTACCAGGCTCACCGATAGACTGAGAAGCGATAGTTCCCACAGCTTCGCCAGTATCAACAAGCTTACCAGTAGCGAGGTTACGTCCATAGCACTTAGCACACACTCCGTGGCGTGATTCGCAAGTAAGAACAGAACGTATTTTAACCATTTCTACTGACGAGTTTTCGATCTTCTTAGCTATGTCTTCATCAATTAATTCGCCAGATTTGCACAGTGTTTCATTTGTAATATGATCCACTACATCATAGAGCGCCACGCGTCCCAATATTCTTTCAGATAGTGGTTCTTTTACTTCTTCGCCTTCTTTAATAGCAGTCATATCCACGCCACGAATAGTTCCGCAGTCGTGATCTGTGATAATCATATCCTGAGCCACATCGTGTAGACGACGTGTTAAGTAACCAGCTTCCGCTGTCTTAAGCGCCGTATCCGCCAAACCTTTGCGCGCACCGTGAGTGGAGATAAAGTATTCGAGGATAGATAACCCTTCTTTAAAGTTCGCGATAATTGGGTTCTCAATAAGTTCCCCTGTGGAGCCTGAAAGCGATTTCTTAGGTTTAGCCATAAGACCACGCATGCCTGCAAGCTGACGAATCTGCTCTTTAGAACCTCTCGCCTGAGAGTCAAGCATCATCCAAAATGGGTTAAATCCACCATTTGCTTGCGATAGCTCGCTATAGAGTTTATCAGCTATTCTGTTAGTCGCAGTAGACCAAGTATCAATTATTTTATTAGTTCTTTCGCCAGAGGAGATCACACCGTTTTGGTATGCAAACTCGATTTCATCAATCTTTTGCTTAGATGATTCAATAATAGTAGCTTTTTCCTCTGGGATAAGCACTTCGTGAATACTTACAGAAAGACCGCCGCGAGTTGCATAGCCGAAGCCCATATTCTTCAAGTCATCAAGGAATTGCACTGTCTTCGCAAGGCCAGCCTTACGGAAGCAAATACCGATAATCTGGCGTAGTCTCTTCTTAGTAAGTAATTCATTCAAGAAGCCAAGTTCTTCCGGCACTATTTGATTGAGAACGATACGTCCAACGCCTGTTTCCATATATTGCCCTGGTGCAGTTCTCACTTTAATCATAGCGTGCAAGTCAACTACATCTTGATTTAACGCAATTATTACGTCTTTCTTAGACGCAAATACCTTACCTTCGCCTTTAGCGCCCTTACGTATTTTAGTTAAGTAGTAAATACCAAGCACCATGTCCTGAGAAGGCACTGCGATTGGGTCTCCATTCTGAGTGTGCATAATGTTATGCGGAGCAAGCATAAGAAGGAGAGCTTCCAGCTGTGCTTCGTATGAAATAGGCACGTGAACAGCCATCTGGTCACCGTCGAAGTCGGCGTTAAATGCAGTGCACACAAGTGGATGCAATTGAATAGCCTTACCTTCGATAAGTCTTGGCTGGAACGCTTGGATACCGAGTCTATGAAGTGTAGGAGCACGGTTCAGCATTACTGGGTGTCCGTCAATCACTCTTTCGAGGATATCCCATACTTCAGTAGTCTTTCTTTCCACCATTTTCTTTGCGGACTTCACTGTTTTAACGTGTCCACGCTCGATAAGCTTTCTAATAATGAATGGCTTAAACAGCTCTACCGCCATATCTTTTGGCAGACCGCATTCGTGAAGTTTAAGCTCTGGACCTACCACGATTACTGAACGACCGGAGTAATCCACACGCTTACCGAGCAAGTTCTGACGGAAGCGACCGCCTTTACCCTTGAGAGTATCAGCAAGTGATTTAAGCGCTCTTTGAGATTCCGCTCTTACAGCTCTTCTACTGTTATCGAAGAGAGCATCTACGGATTCTTGGAGCATTCTCTTTTCGTTTCTTAAGATAACTTCCGGAGCTTTTATATCAATAAGTCTTCTCAGACGGTTATTTCTGATGATTACCCTTCTATATAAGTCATTTAAGTCGGAAGTAGCGAAGCGACCGCCTTCGAGAGGCACAAGTGGTCTTAAATCCGGTGGAGTTACAGGCAGTACGTCTAATACCATCCACTCTGGTTTATTTTCTACGTTCTTATTTTCTCTGTGAGTAAATGCATCAAGTATTCTTAATCTCTTGAAGTATTCAGCTTTTCTTTGTTGTGAAGTTTCTTCCTTCAGAGCAGCTTTCAGATCATAGTATAATTGCTCTACATCCACTCTTTTTAGGAGTTCCTTAATAGCTTCCGCACCGATTGCTGCGATAAACTTATTAGGATTATCATCTTCGAGTTCGTGGTGTTCCTTAGGAAGAGATGCAAGTATCTCTAAGTATTGGTCTTCTGTAATAAGTTCTTTTGGCAGAAGTCCCGTATTTCCTGGTTGCACGACAGTATATGATTCATAATATACTATTCTTTCAACGTCTTTAGTAGGCATACCGAGAATACCGGATATCTTGCTTGGCAGGGAGCGAAGGAACCAAATATGCACCACTGGCACAGCTAGCGTAATATGTCCCATTCTTTCGCGACGCACAGATTTTTGTGTTACTTCCACGCCACATCTATCGCACACGATTCCCTTATATCTTATTCTTTTATATTTTCCGCAAGCGCATTCCCAGTCTCTGATAGGACCGAATATTTTTTCGCAAAATAGACCATCTTTTTCTGGACGGAATGAGCGGTAATTGATAGTTTCGGGCTTTGTTACTTCACCATAGCTACGTCCCAGTATGTCATCAGGAGATGCTATTCTGATTGATATTTTGGAGAAGCCTCTGCGAGGTATTGATTTTGATTGCATTTTCTGTTCCTCTATCTATCTATTATTTTTATTTTCTATGTTAAAATTATTATAAGTTATTCCGCAGATAACCATATAATAAGGTTACCTGCGGAGAGAATATGATTAGTTAATATCTAAATCGAGGCATAAGCCTTGCAATTCGCGTACGAGTACGTTGAAGGATTCAGGTATATTAGGCTGTGGCATATTTTCGCCTTTTACTATAGCTTCATACATCTTAGCTCTTCCCTGTACGTCATCTGATTTCATTGTCATCATTTCTTGCAGAGTATTTGCAGCACCATAAGCTTCCAATGCCCAAACTTCCATTTCCCCGAGTCTCTGACCACCGAATTGTGCTTTACCGCCTAATGGCTGTTGAGTAATAAGCGAGTATGGTCCAATAGAACGAGCGTGGATCTTATCTTCCACCAAGTGGGATAGCTTTAGCATATAGATAACGCCTACTGTTACAGTTTCTTCGAATGGATCGCCGGTTCTTCCGTCGTAAAGTACAGTCTTTCCTTCTCTCGGAAGTCCTGCTTCTTCTAAGTAATCTTGCACTTGTTCCCATTGTGCACCATCAAAGATAGGCGTAGCGAACTTCTTGCCGAGTTTTTGTCCTGCCCAGCCAAGAGCAGTTTCATATAACTGACCTAGATTCATACGAGAAGGCACGCCAAGTGGGTTCAATACGATATCTACCGGAGTACCATCTGGCAAGTATGGCATATCTTCGCGAGGAACTATCTTCGATACAATACCTTTGTTTCCGTGGCGTCCCGCCATTTTATCGCCGATTTGCAATTTACGTTTCTTAGCTACATATACTTTAGCCATTTGAAGGATACCTGGTTGCAGTTCATCGCCAGAGGAAATTTTATTTCTTTCTGTTTCATAATCACCGCTAACATCCTTTCTCTTCTTAAAGTAGTTAGCTAACATCGTATTAAAGATTTGAGATTTTTCTTCATCTTCGAGTAAATCGTGATTTGGCTCTAATTGCTCTGGTTTGAGTTCGCCAGATTTATACTTAGCAATAATCCCGTCTTTAGAGATAACTTCGCCTGTCTTAAGAGCTGTATTTCCGCCTTTATACTTCAAGCCGTAAATCTTCTCTCCGTCTAGCAGAGTAGCTAAGTTATTCATAAATTTTTCATCTACCGCTTTAAGAGCTTCTTTTTCTCTCATTCTCAGGTGCTCTTTGCGTCTTTCTTCTTCTTGCTTGATATCTTTTTCATATCTCATAGAAGCTTTTCTGCTGAAGAGACGTGTATTAATTACCACACCTTTGATACCCGGAGAAGCCTTAAGCGATACGTCTTTCACGTCGCCAGCTTTATCACCGAAGATAGCGCGTAAGAGTTTTTCCTCTGGAGTTGGGTCTGTTTCGCCTTTTGGAGTAATCTTACCGATAAGGATATCACCTTCGATAATCTTAGCACCTTCGCGAACGATACCGTTTTCATCAAGGTCTTTCGCTGCTTCTTCGCTCACATTTGGAATTTCGCGTGTGAATTCTTCCTCACCGCGTTTAGTATCTCTTACTTGTAGCGTAAACTCTTCAATATGAATAGAAGTAAATACGTCCATTGCCACCATTTTTTCAGATAGAATAATCGCATCTTCGAAGTTATAACCCCTCCAAGGCATGAACGCAACAAGTACGTTTTGTCCTAGAGCGAGTTCTCCATTTTCAGTAGATGAGTTATCAGCTAAAGGCTGCCCTTTCACTACCCTCTGTCCTGCCTGAACGATAGGG
>JBHADY010000170.1:0-2523 GCA_041855325.1 Ignavibacteriota bacterium | reverse complement strand
GAATACTTAACTGCTAATAACTACATAGACTTCGATAATAACATAAGCCAATATTGCGTAGAGATTAAAGTAAAAGAAAGACTGATTGGATACCTAATCATACAGTTCAATCTTAATGAAATTAAGCAGAAGCTCGATGAATATTACTTGATATTCTTTGTATATCTCTTTATAACACTATTAGTTAGCTTCATTGGTGCGACACTGATTGGCTATTTCTTCACGAACCCACTTCGAGCAATGAAACAAGGCTTCGGGGAGATTGCAGAGCTTAACCTAAATAAGCGAATTGAAGTAAAAGGAAATGATGAATTCGCGTCCTTAGCCACTTCATTTAACAAAATGGTGGATAGGCTGGATTCCGCTTATTCTGAAATATCAGACATTAACATAAACTTAGAGAATACAATTCAAGAACGCACGCTGGAACTGCAAAAGCTGAACATGGAGCTGGAAAAACGCGTGGAAATGCGCACTCAAAAGCTAAACGCCACACTCGTCGAACTGCAGAACACAAGTAACGAACTGCAAGTCGCACTGCAGAAGGAAAAGGAACTCGGTGAGCTGAAACTCAGCTTCATCTCTATGATATCCCACGAATATAGAACACCGCTTTCGGTTATTCTTTCCTCTTCCAGCATCATATCTAAGCTCATTAAACGCAAGGACTTCGATAGTATAGACTCTTTCCTTGCGAAAATAGATGACTCAGTTAATAATATGGTCAAGCTATTAGAAGATGTGCTATCACTCGGAAAGAGCAATGACGGAAAACTCCCTGTAGAGATAAAAGAGTGCAACCTCGAGGATATTGTTCATCAATTAGTGAATGACCTAAAGACCTCTGATAAATTCAAGCAAGAGTGCGATATCAAAATAGAAGGTAATATGCAGCATTGCTATACTGATGAATTGCTTATAAAGCAAGTAATCAGCAACCTGCTATCTAATGCGTTTAAGTATTCCCCTAAGGATTCGACAATTGAAGTTTTTATCAATAATCTAAATGATAAATGCGAGATAATCGTCAAAGATTATGGCATAGGCATTCCGGAAGATGGCTTGCCTAAATTATTCGATACATTCTATAGAGCGAAGAACGTCGGGGTTGTGTCCGGCACCGGCTTAGGAATGCCTATCATCAAAATGGCTGTAGATGCCCTCGGTGGCACTATAGACATAGACTCCGAAGTGGGCATAGGCACTAAAGTAAGTGTTACTATTCCCCAATATTCAGAGATTAAACAAAAATAAACGAAATAACTATTCAATAAACAATACATCATAGCTATGAAAAATAACGAAATCAAGAAATTAGGTATAATTACAAGTGGCGGCGACTGCGGAGGCTTGAATGCCGTTATTATGGGTGCTACTAAAATGGCTCACCATCTCGGAATTGAAATTTGCTTAATCCCAAATGGTTATGCCGGACTGTATAACTTAGATACAATAACTCCTCCAGTGCTTGATAATATCGCGATTGATAAGATTTACTCTGGAGTTGCTGGCTCGGAAGCTGGGCACTCACGCGTGAAAATCTCCAAAATACAAAATCCAGAAAAGTATAACATCATCAAAGATGGACTAAAGAAACACAATATCGATGGTCTCGTTATCGCTGGTGGCGATGACACTGGCTCCGTGGTTGTGGATCTTAAAAATCAAGGCATCCCTTGCATTCACGTGCCTAAGACTATGGACTTAGACCTGCAAACTTACTCCGTTGGTGGTGACTCCACTATCAATAGAATATCTAAATTCACTCGCGACCTTCGCACTACAGGCTCTACACATAACCGAGCCCTCATCATCGAAGTATTCGGCAGATACGCTGGACACACTGCTTTCCGCGGTGGCATTGGAGCAGATGCTGATTGTATTCTAATCCCTGAAATCGGCGTAAATTACAAAGTGGTATATGAGCACTTCAAAAAAACTTACGTTGAACGCTTAGAAAGTAGCGACGTAAAAGGCTCTACATACATTATCGTTGCAGCTGAAGGCATTAAAGATAAAGACGGCAGCTACTTCACTGATGACTCTTCCGGCACTGATTCCTTCGGTCATAAGAGACTATCCGGTGGCGCTGCTTACATCAGAAAGCAATTAGAGCAATTCACTAAGAATGACCCTGAATGGGAAACTATACTTAAAAAAGAAGGTATCTTCGTGGAAGGTATTTACACAAGACCGGAAATCCGCGAAGTGCCTCTCGGACACTTAGTTCGCGCCGGCGAAACTTCTTCATACGACGTGGCTTTCGGCAAGCAAGGTGGCGGCGGAGCTGTTTTATTATTAACTAACGGTATCTCTGGCGTTACTGTCGTTGGAGTAGAACACGACAAAGTAACTTACATACCAACAGAAGAAGCAATAAAACAAAGATACGTGGATATTAATGAGGTAGAATTTTATGAAGCTCTCGGAGTATGCTTTGGTAGACAGCCAGAAGAATACAAACCAACGTTCGAGCGACACGAAGGTGAAATTCACAGATATATGTAATCGCTTTGCGAACAT
>JBHADY010000169.1:0-2828 GCA_041855325.1 Ignavibacteriota bacterium | reverse complement strand
TAATGAGAAAAGCAATTTTCTTCGACCGCGACGGTGTTATCAACTTTCGTCCTGTGGGCGATTATGTTAAATCCCCTGCGGAGTTTGCGTTTTGTCCCGACCTATTCGACTTTCTCCTTCACGTTAAGAATTTGGGTTATTTGGCTATTGTGATAACGAATCAGCAGGGAGTTGGCAAGGGAAAGATGACTCTCGCCCAGCTCGAAGAAGTTCATAACTATATGCAGAATAAGCTACTTGAGTCTATCGGTGTTTGTTTTGATGAGATTTACTATTGCACTTCGCTTGCATCTGCTGGGGACATTCGCCGCAAGCCGAATCCGGGTATGCTATTGGAGGCGATTGAGAAGTACAATATAGACATTACTCAATCTTATATGATTGGCGACAGCGAGAGCGACGTAGAGGCTGGCAGGCGCGCCGGCATTCGAACGATTTTCCTTACTCCTTCTCTGGTGGGGGCGGCGTCTGAGCCGGATTATCAGGTGAAGGGGCTGGGGGAAGTAAAGGAGATGATAAAGTAAGTGAGAATGCTATAGAATTGTATTTTGAAGCAAGTATGGCTTGATACGACTATTCGCTAAGTTTGTATATTCCTCATTAATTTCATAACCTACAAATATCCTATTTGACTTCAAAGCAGCAATTGCAGTTGTGCCACTTCCCATAAAGGGGTCTAAAATAACGTCGTTCTTAAATGAATATAACTGAATTAATCTATATGGTAATTCTTCAGGAAATGGTGCTGGATGTCCAACTCTTTTAGCACTTTCAGCATTAAATGTCCATATTGATTTAGTCCATTCCATAAACTGTTCCTTGGTTATTGTATTTTCTTTACCTATTTTTTCTCTTTTATAATCACCTTTTGAAAAGACTAGAATATACTCGTGAACATCACGTAATATTGGATTAGAGGCACTCTGCCAACTTCCCCAAGCTGTTGAAGGAGATGCGCTTGCTGCTTTATTCCAAATAATTTCGCCGCGCATATTAAAACCTATTTTCCTCATCATTTTTGTAATATAATCTGATAAGGGTATATATGGTTTTCTTCCTAAGTTAGCAACATTAATACAAGCACGTCCTCCATTTACTAACACTCTAAATGTTTCTGTAAAAATACTCTTTAAAAACGATAAATACTCATCCAGCGAAAGATCTTCATCATATTCTTTAGAAACATTGTATGGTGGAGATGTAATCATTAAATCTACTGAATTATTGGGTAACTCCATCATATTTTCTGCAGAGCTATTAATTATAACATTATATAACTCTTTAGGAAAAGTATTATTAGTAGTATCCGAAATAACTGTGTGAGATAGTTCTCTGTATAGTCTAGAATTATAAAACCTCGAACTATCGTGGTTAATTCTTCCACATGTTCCAAAAGTACTTGTTCTAGTTCCACTATGTTTATCTATTCTCATAACCTATTCATTTATTAGTTGTAAAAATTTCTCTGCTATAGCAATTTCATCTTTCTCTTGATTTGCTAACGAAATGATCTTACCTAGTTCTATTTTACTCTTCATAGAAGAAAAATAGTAATATTCATTACTAACAAGATTATTACAAATATCAAAAAGCTGTTTTCCATTGTTAATTGTAATGAAGCCATTTCCAGAAGTAGAACTAATATACTCTTTACTCGTAGGATTAGGATTAAGAGATAAAAAGCTCTGAATTACTCCACTCTTTCTTAAATAATCTACCTTCTTTTCATAATTTTTAGTTATTGGAGAATTTCCTAAAATCAATATTGGAATAGTAGCACCTTTTGAGCCAGAAACTCTAATATTGATGGACTTACCTATAGCTTTCAGCATACTATCTGAACGAAGGAGTGAAGGATTTCCCTTATGTTCAGTATAATCACCTACATACTTAATCGTTCCAGATTGAATAAGTTTATAATTAGAAACTATACTCATTTTAACTTCAAAAATTAATTTAATATCTTCAGGTTTTTGTTCGATAGAGTCTTTTGCACAAAAAGCAAGATCAGCACTAGAGCTACGAGTTAATCCAATTTCATTACATACTACTCCATTAATTGCGTATAGTCCTATTTTCTTAGCTATTGGATTAAATAGTTCTCTACACCATTTCTCTGTAAATTGACCAATGAGAGAATTTCTACTTTGTAATGTCTGACCTTCTAACTTACTACCTTTAGGAATATAAGCATAATACTCATCATCAACATGATAAAATAGTTGTTCACGCGTCGAAAAACTCTCCAGCGACTTTCTGAAGAATTCCTTTTCAATGTTATTATTCCATAATGTAATTTTCATAATAAAATAAAATCCTAGCTCTATGATAAATAGAGCTAGGGTATTTCGTTCCTCTTACTCTTTCACTGCAATTGCTTCGATTTCTACCATTGCGTCCATAGGTAATTTGCCTACTTGGTATGCAGCGCGTGCTGGGAACTCTGTTCCATCGAAGAACTTAGCATAAACACCGTTCATTCCTGCGAAATCATCCATATTCTTTAGATAAACTGTAGTCTTTACTACGTCAGCGAATGTGTAGCCAGCTTCGTTTAAGATAGCGCCTAAGTTCTTTAGAGCTTGTTCTGTTTGAGCTGTGATTTCATCGCCTACTAATTTACCATCAGCAAGTGGTAATTGACCAGAAATGAAGATGAATTTGCCAGAAGCCATAATTGCTTGGTTGTATGGTCCGATTGCAGCCGGAGCTTTGTCTGTATGAACTCTTGTTTTCATATCGTATTATATAATTTGTGAATAAAATATAGCATTCAAAAATAAGAAAATTTAGCGAAAAAACCTATATTATAATGTTCAGCCGGCTGC
>JBHADY010000168.1:0-5703 GCA_041855325.1 Ignavibacteriota bacterium | reverse complement strand
AGATTTTATCCTTGAAAGCACGGCAACTCTTCTAAAGTTCGAGGGTTACGACGTGGTAACCGCTTCCAACGGCGAAGAAGGTATAGAAGTGGCAATTAAAGAGCTACCAGATCTTATCCTATGCGACATCTCGATGCCCGTTTTAGACGGATATGGCATGCTCGAACGCGTACGCGCAAATTCCTCCACTGCTACGATACCATTCATCTTCCTAACGGCATTCACTGAAAAAGCGAATATGAGAGCCGGAATGGAAAAGGGCGCGGACGACTTCCTCGCTAAGCCTTATACTCGCGAAGAACTTATCGCAGCTATCTCTGCTCAGTGGAGTAAGCATAATCTAATAGAAAAACAAGTACAAGAAAAAGTAGAAGTCGTAGGCAAAAGCGTTACTTACGCCCTGCCACACGAATTTAGAACTGTGCTGAATGAAGTAATCGGCTCGGCAAAATACCTGCAATCAACAGCAGAAGACACTAACCCAAGTGAAATCAGAGAGTTATCTAACGATATCATCTCCTCGGCGAATAGATTAATGAAAATCACCGAGGACTTCCTGATGTACGTGCGTATAGAATCCCTCGTATCGAACCACGCTGAAAGACAACTCCTCCGCTCTATGCGCACTATTGAGCCATCGGCTATGCTATCCGATATTTCAGCTCAAATAGCTACTAAGTATAATAGATACGAAGACTTAGAAATACTGGACTTAGCAGACGGCTGCATAGCGGAAATCTCCACAGAAACATTCCATAAGATGATAAATGAACTTATCGAGAATGCCTTTAAGTTCTCCAAGAAAGGCACTAAAGTTACTATCTCTAGCGAAAATAAAGATGATTTACTCTATATTCACATTCAAGATAGAGGCAGGGGAATGTCCAAAGAACAGCTCTCCGGCATTGCTGCACTGGCGCAATTTGAGCGTACAGTACACGAGCAACAGGGAATGGGCTTGGGATTGGTCATCGCGAAGAAGCTCATTGAGCTGCACGAAGGCGTCTTTGATATACGTAGCCAAGAGGGCGTGGGAACCACGCTGAACATTGGCTTGCACTATCAAATGGATGAATCGATGCTCGCATAAGTTCTTTATAATCATAACACAGAAAGTAATCTTAATAGTGACAGAACAAATTAAGGCTAAAACATAACAGATAGTATCGTTTAAGAAGAGAAAACATGGGTAAGGAAAGACCACCACAAGAAATACGAGACCTGCAATTAGTAGAGCAAGTCCTCGAAAAAGCAAAAGGAAAGCTAACTCTGGCAGAGGTTACCGCTGAAACCGGTATGCCCCTTGATAACGCACGCAATAGCTTAAATATACTGCTCGAACGCTATAGCTCCAAAGTGGAAATGAACAATGAAACTGGGGACTTACTCTTTAACTTTGCGTATCCACTTCTCCGCAGAGATGCAGTTTCCTTCAAAGAAAGAATGATACAAGTATGGGATGTAACAAGGAAGGTGCTGAAGTATATATATAAAGCTTCCATCGGTATTGTTCTCATCGCATATTTTGTGTTTTTCGTTTTGCTCTTATTAGCAGCAGCAAGTCAATCAAAAGATAATAAAAATAACAATAATAGTGGCATAGGTAAATTGATATCTGCCTTTATTCGCGCTCTGATTGATGTGTTTTTCATTAAAAATACGATGAAGAACACGCCGAAATACACATACAAACGCGACGGCGAGTATATGTATAAAGCTACTTACGAAGAACCAAATAAAGGCAAAGGCTTCCTGCAGTCTGTATTTAGCTTCGTGTTTGGTCCGGAAAGAGTAAAACGCACAGCAGAACAGGACGCAATGGAGGTAATCTCCTTCTTGCGTATGAATGACGGCAAGCTCTCCGTCAGTGATATCATCGCGCTGAGCGGGGTAACCTTAGACGAGGCAGAATCTCGCATGGCAGAGTACGTCGGCAAATACAAAGGCGAATTATACATCTCTCCGGATGCAGTGCTAACAGCTGAGTTCCCACAGGTGATGCACCAAAGCAACACAGACCTGAAAGGCGAAACGATTCAGTATTATAAGAATGAAATCGACCCGCCGGCAGAGTTCACCGGTAATACCTCTGGCAAGAACTTCGCCATTATTCTTATGAACAGCTTTAACTTAGTGATGTCATCGTTCCTACTCTCTATTATGAGCCTTGAATACGATGGAATAGGTATTTACTTTTGGGTTGGTTTATTCCCATTGGCTGTTTCTGCACTTTACTTTATTATTCCTATACTGCGCATTCCATCTTTTTTAAGAGAGAAGAGGACGCGACGCGATAATATTTTGCGTAAGTCTGCATTAAGTGCTGTAATCTTAAAGAAGGGTAAGCAAGTGTATACTCAGGATATAGTAATCAACTGCAGTGATAATCACCAATATAGCAGGGAAGAGCGTGATAAGATGATGGAACGCATTTCCCGCGAGTATCGTGGTGAAGTAAAGATAGATCCCGCTGGCGGTGCTTATTACGATTTCGAGCGGATACAGAGGGATATGGGGTAAAAGAGAAAACCCACACACTCCTATAAAAAAACGCAAGATATTTTCCTTCTCTTGCGTTTTTTTGTGTTTAAGAAATTACCTTATCTATTCCTTGTCGAACTCGTATTCGTCGCCGGGATAGCCGTCAGCAAATTGTTCCAAAGAATCGCGGAACTTCACGTATTGGCTGCGGTACTTGTCGTATGAAGCTTTGTCCTTGTACTTTATACCAACCACCCAACGAGCTGCGCCATTGGATTCTATGGTTTCGCGATAACTGCGACTATAGGAACCGTCCTTCGCAGTGATGGTCCACATAGTTACCTTTTTGCCTGTCTTTTTGTCTACGGAGACGCTGGGCTTGCCCATTTTCTCGTTCGGCTTCAGGTCTATTTCTGGGTTTTCGCCATTCCACTGTGGGGAGAATATGTAGAACTCCACTGTTTTGTCCGGCGAGGTGAATATAGCGCTGTCATAGCCTTCGCCAGCATAAGACTTCATAGAGCCTTTAGCGGTGAAGTTAGCTGGGTATAGTATGGAAAACCACGCACCATTGAACTTCTCGAACTTAACTCCCTTTTGTGCGAAAAGGGAGAAGCTCGAGAGGATAAGTATCATTGAAATTGTGATAAGTCTTTTCATTCTTTGTGTGTCTTAGTTTAACATTCTTAATCAGTTAGGAAAATTACATCTCGGATTGCCAAGTTTCCACGTATTTTTGGTATTTCTTAGCAAGCTGAGTAGCTGTTTCGTATTCTTCGCCTTCGCCTATGATGATGAAGCCGGAGCTTTCTTTGTCAGGCATAAGCAGAACGCTGTCTTTTCCGCCGAAGTGGATTTTCACGCCTTCTACTAATTCGCGTCTCATATCGCTGGAGTGTTCCATCAGTTGGCGCATTACCAGTCCTTTGTGTTCCCAAGGGCATTCGCAAATGAGTGAATGCTGATGTCTCTTTGGCACTTCTTCGTCCAAGTCGGAGAGGCATTTTCCTGTTTTTGCGAGCATTTCCAAGAGCTGAGCGATTGAGAACATACCGTCGCTTGCGAATAGGTATTCACTGAAGATGAAGCTGCCCCACACGCCACCTACGAACAGGACTTGCGGATCGCGAGTAGCTTCCATCATCGCTGAGTGGGAGTTCTTAATGCGGATTACTTCCACGTTGTGCTGAGCAGCTAGAGCTTCGATTTCCCCGCAAGCAGCTATAGACACAGCTATTTTATATGGTTCTTTGTGTGTGTGCGTATCAAGGAAGAGCTTAGTAACAAGTGTTAGCAAGCGAACGGGGTTATACCAGTGTCCGCGCTCGTCTATTACTGATATTTTCTCTGCACCCGGCTCTACTTGGAAGCCGTGCGAATAGCCCATAGTTTGCATAATCTGCGAAACTTCGTCATTATCTTTATTGCTATAGAGGGCGTAAGTGGAGTATTTGTTGGAATCCACGTAGCCGTGCAATGAGATAGCATCAACTCCGAGCTTGCCGAGCACACTTGGCATAATTGTGGAAGCCAAGCCATAAGAGTAATCAATTAGCACTTTGAATTGTGCATTTTTAATCGCCTCTACGTCCAAATGCTCAGTCATATGCGTTACGTAAGTTTCGTTAGTCCTTTCAGGGAACTGCAAGCCACCCACGGACATTTGCGGAGCTCGCTTAATGTCTTCGCCATAGAAGTAACGTTCGATAGACTTAGTTTGGTTTATGGAGATATCGCGACCTTCAGTGTTGAAGATGATAATATCCGTATTGTTCTTGTTGCGAGGGTTGCGACGAACGTGCAAGCCAGCAACGTATTTGCCAGTGCGCATTTCTTGGCGAGTCTGTGGGATAGAAGTAAACTGCAAATCGACTATTTCCACGCCGACAGAAGCCAAACCAGCGGTTATTGCACGCTTCATAATGCGGGAAACTGGGTCGGAATCACGACTTGCGAGCATCATAGTATTCGCGCCGAATGCCATACCGAGAGATGCTCCGAGCTTAGCGCCGAAGTCTGGGTGTATTTCTTTATTCGAGATGCCGGAAATACGCGCATCTGTAAATAACTCGCGTAGCCATTTCTCTTCTTGCACTAATGAACCGGTAACGGTTGCGCCGCTTTCCACGTGCTTGTTGGGCCACAGCTTGATGTTCGGCATTAAGAGTGCTTTTTTGCCAATTTTGCAGGAGTCGGAGATGAATACATTTTCGCTTATCGTAGCGGATTCGCCGATGAAGCAGTTGGAGCATACCACGTCGTCGTTTAGCTCTGCAAAGTCTTCGATAACGCAGTTATCCCAAATGGTAACGCCGTTCAGCTTCACGCCATTGCCTATTTTACAGTTATCTCCGATAACGGAGTTGGTGATTTCGCAGTGTTCGCCAATTGTACAATTGTTGCCGATGACCACGTTTTCCACGAGCTTAGCAGTGTGAGCCACTTGCGTATTTGTGCCTATTGTTGCATTGTCTTTCTTTGTGCCTTTTAGCAGTACTTTCACGTTTCCTTGCACTGCGTCGCGCTGTCCGTATTGATATTCGTTTAAGTTACCTACGTCTCTCCAATACCCTTCGGCTACGTATCCCATTAGCTTCATCTTTTTCTTCAGCATAAGCGGGAATAAGTCTTTGCTGAAGTCATATTCCTGCTGATAAGGAATCATTTCGACTACTTCTGGCTCTAAGATGTAGATACCTGTGTTAATGGTATCGGAGAATACTTCGCCCCAAGATGGCTTTTCCAAAAAGCGAGTGATATTGCTTTCCTTATCCGTCATAACTATACCGTATTGCAATGGATTAGGAACGCTCGTAAGCAGTATAGTAGCCTGTGCATTATTGCTTTCGTGGAATTCTATTGCCTTGCTTAAGTCGAAGTCAGTAAGCACGTCCCCGCTTATAACTATGATTCTTTCGCCTTTAATTCCTTCGTATGCGTTGCGCACGGCGCCTGCTGTTCCGTAGTCAGCATTTGCCATTACGTATTTCATATCTATTCCGAAGTCTTTTCCATTTTCAAAGTAAGAAGTAATAGCTTCTGGCTGGAAGTATAGCACAGAGACCACTTCGTACATATTATGTTTCTTGAGTAGATTAACAATGTGTTCCATCATAGGTGAGTTAACGATAGGAACCATTGGCTTAGGAATTGCCATAGTAAGCGGACGCAAACGAGTGCCGAAACCGCCAGCCATTATAATAGCCTTATTCATTTTAGTCT
>JBHADY010000167.1:0-7160 GCA_041855325.1 Ignavibacteriota bacterium | reverse complement strand
AAAATGAAGTATATAAAAGAAAATAGAATTTTTAGATGGATGAACTCAATATTTTTTATAGTTGTATCTAGTTTTATTCAAACATATGCATTGCAGACATTTGTAAGACCATCTAATTTACTATCAACAGGCTTTACCGGGCTGGCAATACTGATACACAGAATACTAGAATTATATCATATTAATTTTCTTTAAGCATTCTTTAATTCTGCCGAGTGCGAGTTCTGGATCATTATCGATACCCATAGAGAAGCGCACGAGTCCTGGAGTCATGCCCATTTCTTTTTGTTCTTCTTCTGGAATTTCAGAAGAAGTAGAGTTTCCTGGAGAGCTGAATAAAGTCTTATAGAAGCCGAGAGAAACAGCGAAGTATCCCACTTTTGCTTCTTGCATAGCAATCATCAGCTTTTCTGCATTTTCTTTAGTTTTGCAGTCTATAGTGATGATTCCGCTATAGCCAAATTCTGGATTAATCATAGATTTGATTAATTCGTGTTGTGGGTGAGATGGAAGTCCTGGGTAGAACACTTTAATACCTGCTTTTTCTAATTCAGAAGCTACGTACATTGCATTACTGCTGTGTTGTTTCATTCTTAGGTGCAGAGTGCGAGTATTCTTTAGAATAGATGCAGCACGCATTGGGTCTAAAGTAGGACCGAGGAGCATAGCAGCACCATCGATTACACTTCTCATTGAAGAAACGAACTCGTGAGTACCGCATACAGCGCCAGCCACGCAGTCGTTAGTTCCGTTTAAGAATTTAGTCATAGAGTAAACTACCACGTGAGCACCGAGTTTGTATGGAGAACATACAAGTGGGCTGAAAGTGTTATCCACAACTAAAGTGATATTATGTTCATCTGCGATTTTGCGAAGTTCTCTGATGTCAGCGATTTCGAGCAATGGGTTGCTGATAGTTTCGCAATAGATAACTTTTGTTTTTTCGTTGATTTTAGCTTTAATGGCTTCTAAGTCAGTGATTTTTACGAAATGAGCTTTTATGCCAAGGCGAGGAAGGAAGTTCTTCATAAAGGCATAAGTACCGCCGTAGATAGTTCTGCTTGAGATGATTTCGTCTCCATTTTGAGCTAATTGAAGCAATGTCGTAGTGATTGCGCCCATACCAGAACCCATAACTTGTGCGTCTTCAGTTCCTTCCATTCTCATTAATTGTTCAGCGAGGAATCTGTTTGATGGGTTAAGGTGTCTTGAGTATAGGAAGCATCCTTCCACTTCTTCACCGAAGCATTGTTGCATTTTTTCAGTAGTTAAGAAAGTGAAAGTAGCGGAATCAGTGATAGATGGGTTTACGCCACCGAATTCACCGAATACGTGATAATCTTGCATTTCATTAGCTGGTTTGAATTCCATTATTTTAGATCTCCAATTGTTTATATATTGTGTAATAAGTTGTTATCTTATAATATGAGTATATATTTTTTATATTTTATTCTTCCGGTTCTTCATCAGTAATATTTACATTAATGATTTTGGGCATTTCGTATCCGGCTTCTTTCATTTTAGCTTTCAGCTCTTCTTCTTTTTTTGTGAACATCTTGCTCATCAGCTCATCGATTTTACCCTGAAAGGCAGTAGCGCCCATATTCGCCTTTCGGAATAAGTCCGAAGTAAAATATTCGTGCAATTTCCTAACTTCATTCAAAGAGAACTCTTTGGAGTATAGCTCCACTAAGGCATTAAGGTATTCATCTCTTTGAGCCGGAGTTCTGAATAAGCTATCTACGAAGTTATCTGGCATACCTGATCTATATAGGTTATATCTTCCCGCTAAGGTAGAGATAATCATATCATAACCATCATAATATGAGAACTCTTTCATCAGGTCTAAAGTTTTTTGTTTATACTCCGCAGTGATAGTTGCCGGTATTTTATCATCATCTTTGTTGCCTTTTTTCTTATTTGATTGCGCTTCTGCTGGCATAGCGAGTAGCATAAGCATCAAGCATAGAGATAATAAGTATTTCATAGTAGATTCCTCAATTTTTACTGATTAATATTTATGTATTACAAGTATTTTCTAATGTTATTTATCGAATAATTATCGGACAACTAAATTGCGAAAAAAATATGATATTAGCAATTATATTTAGATTTTTTTGATTAATCTCGCAGCGAATGCCCCATCAATTCTGTGAATATGCGGGAAAGTCTGCATCATTCCGTCTTTGCATAGTTCTTTCGGCAGGTATTGGCTTGCGTCATCCAGCTGGAATTCAGGATAATTCTCGATGAACCAAGCTATATTTTCTGTATTTTCTTCTGGTTCTATAGTACAGGTAGAATACACTATTGCCCCGCCATCTTTAACTAAAGTAGCAGCATTTTTGAGTATATTCTTCTGTGTTTCTGCGAGTTTCAGTATATCTTCTCTTTCGCGTTTCCACTTAATATCCGGCTTCTTGGAGAGAGTGCCTAAGCCAGAGCATGGCATATCGCAAAGGATGATATCGAACTTCTCTTCGTTCTGGTATTCGATAGCATCGCCTTCCTCAGCTTTTATGCAGGTATAGCCCATTCTTTCCACTCCGCGTTCTATGATGCCGATTTTAGTTTCATACTTATCAAGGGAGATGATTTCGCCTTCGTCTTTCATCATCTCTGCCATTAGGAAGCTCTTGCCTCCGGGAGAGGCGCACATATCAAGCACTCTATCGCCGGGCTTAGCCCCTGTGAGCGTCGCTGCCAAAGTAGCACTTGTATCTTGTATAGTTATCTTCCCTTCTGTGAATATCCTTAGCGATGGCACTTTCACCTTATTATTCGTAATAGTGAGAGAAGTGGGACTATATGCATCATTTCGGAATTCCACGTCTTCATCGAAGCAGAACGCCATTATTTCGTCCATATTGGACTTCAGGGTATTAATCCTAATCGTAGTATATGGACGCATATTATTAGCTTCCATCAGATCTTCCGCTTCGAACTCACCGAAACGCGCCACCCAGCGACGCACCAACCAACGCGGATGCGACTGCATTACAGTTAGGTAATAAATTGGGTCTTCGTATGCTTCTGGATAGCGAATATTATCTATATTTCGGGCGATATTCCTCAGCACGCCATTAACTACTCCGGCGAGTCTATCGCCTTGTATCTTTTTCACCAACTCTACTGATTCGTTAATAGCCACGGGGATTGGCACTTTATCGAGGAATAGCATCTGATATAGTGCTACGCGAAGAGAGTTCTTTATTAGGTTCAGGCACTTCATATAATCGCCATTGTAGAAGCCGATTAAGACGAAGTCCAGCTTATTTTTCCAACGAATAACTCCATATAGTATTTCTGTAAGCAGGGATTTATCCAAAGCAGATAGGTTTCCGGTGCGGTATTCAAAGTCTAAGAGTTTATCGAGGTAAGCATCGCTGCGCTCGAAACGACTGAGTATCTTCACTGCCACGCCACGAGGTCCAGTGAAAAACTGCTCGTTCCTGTAAGTATTCTCAATATTAATATCACGATTTGGTTTATCTGTCTCTGGCATAATACTTATGATTAGTTTAAATTAAGATACCATTATATACGTATATATGTATGTTTTTATTGCAAAAAATCACAGAAAGATATAATTTTATCGTTCTTATTCGTCAATTCAATAGTAAGTATTAACCAATTACGTAATTCTATGGCAAAATTTAGCAAGTTACTGTCTATTATAGCATTAGCATTTATAGTTTTAACTAATGTTGCGATAGCCCAATTCGGGAAGAATAAAGTGCAATATAGGAAGTTCGATTGGAAGTATATTTCCTCTCGGAACTTCGATGTATACTATGATGACGGCTCAAAATACTTGGCAGAGTTCGCCTCTGCCGAAGCGGAAAAAGCAATAATTAAGATACAAAGTCTAGTAAACTTTAAGGTAAATAAGAGAATACCAATTATCATATTCGATAATCAGAATGAATTCCAGCAGAATAACGTTACCCAGCAGTATATGACTCAGGGTATTCAGGGCTTCACTGAGATATTCAAAAACAGAGTTGTGCTTCCATTTTTCGGGGATTATCCGCAGTTCCGCCACGTAATTCACCACGAATTAGTCCACGCTGTGCTTAACCAATACCTCTACGGTGGCACGTTCAACACAGCTGTGCAGACCGGCAATCAAATACAATTCCCGCTATTTATGAACGAGGGCTTAGCTGAGTACTCCAGCCTCGGCGGACAGGAAACACAGAATGATATGTTCATCCGAGACCTTGCGATAAGCGAAAAGCTCGGCGGATTAGAAAGAATGAACGGATACCTCGCATACCGCGGAGGCCAGACCTTCTATTGGTACATAGCTGCTAACTACGGAGAAGACAAAATCGCGAAGATGATACAGCTAATCTCTATGCGCATGCCACTGGATAATGTCTTCCAAAACATATTCAAGATGAACTTCAGCGAGTTCTCCGAAAAATGGCAGAAAGACCTTAAACGATACTACTTCCCCGATGTGGATAGATTCAAAGATCCCGAGGAGTTCTCTCATCGCATAACAAATCACAAGAAAGAACGCAACTTTATGAATGCCTCCCCGGCTATCTCCCCAGACGGCACTAAGCTCGTCTATATAGCCGACGACACGAAAAGCTATGTGGTATATCTGCGTAAGATAGACGATAAGGACGGAAGCAAAGCAAAGAAGATAATCAATAGCAATAGAGCAAAGGACTTCGAAGAGCTGAACCTCTCCACTCCGAGCATATCTTGGTCTCCGGACGGAAAGAAGATAGTCCTCTCTGCTAAGCACGGCGGCGAAGATGCCATATACATATACGACTTAGACAAAGGCAAGTATGAGACTTTAGAGCTGGGACTGGCGGCTATATCCTCTGTGCAGTGGTCTCCTGACGGCGATAAACTCTGCTTCGTATCTGTGGATAAGTCCTTCAGTGATTTATATGTATACCACATAAAGACTAAAGAACTCGAACGCATTACTAATGATGCTTTCAGCGAAATGGCTCCGCAGTGGTCTGCCGATTCAAAAAAGATATACTTCGTATCAAACCGCGGAGATAACCTTAATCCGACAAATGTAGATCTATACATCTGGGAGATAGATTATCATCTCTCTGAAATATACTCAATCGCACTTGAAGAACATAAAATAGAAAAACTTACCAACATGAACGATGGGAATATTAGTTCCCTCGCTGCGACTAATGATGATAAGAATTTACTGTTCGTGTCTGATAAAAGCGGTATAGGCAATATTTATTCCCTAAATATAGCCACCGGAGACGTGAAGCCACGCACAAATTCAATTACTGGTATCACTCAGCTATCAATTAGCCACGATAACTCTAAACTACTCTACTCCTCAGTAAATGATGCGGGATATGACATATTTATGATGACTTACCCACTCGAGAAGACTGTGCCGGGAGATACTATCCCGCTGACTAAATTCAAATCAGGAGTAAGATTTAAGAATATCGCACTGAAGAATACAACAAGCTCACCGAAAGAAGAAACTCCAAGCTATGGTGGTTTCGAAGTGAGTATGGACGAAGCAGACTTCATAGAAAAGAACTCTGATGCTATACGCCAAGATACTAAGCTGAGCAAAAAGTACGTGAGCGAAGGCTTGCACCAAGAAAAGAACTATAAAACGGACTTCTCGCTTGATGGCATTTTCGCAAATCCTATGATTAACTCCTATTACGGTGGCGCTGTAAGCGGATCATTCCAAGCCAGCGATGTTATGGGCGACCACGTGATTTTCGGAAATATTAACCTTTATAGCTCACTAAAGAATAGCAATATTATGCTTAGCTATTCCTATCTGCCCAATATAATTGACTATTCGGCTACGGGATTCCACAATTCCCTGCTGTTCTATAGACGCGATTATAACCTCTATCGCTTCAGAAACTATGGCGTTGATTTAATGGCTCAGCTGGCTTTCAGTAAGTTCAGCAGAGTGGAAGCAGGAATGAATTTAGTCTCCACTTCTATGGAATTGGTGGATATATATAATGAAGGATATACTAAATCATCTTCTAAGTTTTTGGTAATTCCACAAGTGCAGTACGTATATGATGATGTTCTATATGGTTGGTATGCCCCAAGCGACGGCATTAGGATGTTCGCACGCGGGAAGGCTTCACCTCGCTTCAGCAAAGATGATTATAGCTATGTGATAGTAGATGCTGATTTCAGATTCTATCATACTTTCTTCGATTATCTAACCATAGCTGCACGCGGAACTGCCGGCGGAAACTTTGGTTCTGGCACGGCTAATTTCTACTTGGGCGGACAAGATAATTGGCTATTCGGAAACAACTATAATAGGACTATCCCACTTGATAAACCCGAAGACTATGTATTTATGCAGTTCGTAACACCTATGCGTGGTTGGAGCTTCGGCGAGCTGTCCGGTTCTAAGTTTATAGCTACTAACTTCGAGCTGCGCTTCCCTCTGTTCCAAGCATTAGTTGCGGGACCTGTTCCATTATTAGTACAAGGCATTATGGGCAATATCTTCTGCGATATAGGTGGCGCTTGGGATGGCGGATGGGAGAACTTCCCTTCATTCGGATACGATAGCGAAGGCAAATTCTTCACGAAGAATCTGCGCATAAGTGCCGGCACCGGTGCAAGGGCTATGATCTTTGGCTTGCCACTGAAGTTGGACGTAGCTTGGACTATGCTTGGCGATTCTTGGTCTCGGCCTATATACTTAATCTCTCTAGGCTTCGACTTCTAAGCCGAAGGCAATGTAAACAAAAAAGGAATGTAAACTAAAAAAGGAGTCTCCACGAGAAGTCTGGAGCCACCATTTTTATATAGTCATCTCTTCTATTATTGTTTTTTGCTTGAGCAGCAAGGTTTTTTGCCGCTTTCTTTTTTAGAAGAGCAGTTTTTGTCTGCACTCTTGTCGCCACAAGCAGCTTTTTTGTCGCCGCAAGATGATTTTTTGTCGCCACAAGCTTCTTTCTTTTCGCTGCAAGCACCTTTTTTGTTCTTGTCGCCACAGCATTTAGAAGTTTTAGCTTTTTGAGCTGTTTCAGCTGTAGTTGTTGTAGTTTGAGCAGTTACAGTAGCTGTAGCTAAACCAGCTGCTAATATCATTGCTGCTAATGATTTTAATTTCATACTTTTACCTATTAAAAGTTTATATAAATGTTTATTTATTGTTTTTT
>JBHADY010000166.1:0-9957 GCA_041855325.1 Ignavibacteriota bacterium | reverse complement strand
TACACTGCTAAGCAAAAATGGTTTTCAGGTAGTTGATTTCGGTGATGGTGCTACTGCTTTGGCTTGGCTAAAAGATAATACCCCAAACTCAATGCTGTGCGATATCCTCTTGCCAGATATGAATGGAAGCGATATTCTGGCATTCGTTAGACAAAAACCTAATGGAGATAAAATTCCAGTTATCGCAGCTACAGGTTTCGCGAAAATTAATGACAGAGAAAAATACCTCGAAATGGGATTCGATGGATATATCTCGAAGCCAATTAATACTGCAACCTTCGTGCAGGAAGTTAAAGATTATATAGAAGCTAAGAGATCATAAAAAAATGGAAAAATTTAAAAACAATTCTGCTAATAGCTATGAAGCTATTCTTCAGGAAACATCAAAATCTAAGACGAAAGTAAGCGGATTTAATAAAACATATCCAGCTTTTATTGCTTTAATTATATTTATTGCATTAGCATTTTACGTAAGAATAACAGTTAAAGAAAATTACGAAAAAGAGTCAAAGCAGAATTTCACAAAAGCTGTGGGTTCTGTGATGATGAGAATCGAGAATAAGTATAACTCAAATCTTCAAGTTCTTACTTCTATTCAAGGATTGTATGATCAATACGTGGAAGTAGTTCGTGATTACTTTAAGTTGTACTCCAGCGTGCCAACAAGCACAAATGCATCAATTAAATCGTTGCTGTATGTTCCTAGAATCTCTAGAACTTACGTGAATGAACATATTTTCAATATGCAACGCCAAGCACTTTGGGATTATAAAATCTATCCAAATACTGGAAAAGATATTATCTACCCAGTGGAATTCGTAGAGCCATTAGAAAAAAATATTCGCTTTGCCGGATATGACTTCTACTCCTATGAAACTGGAAAAGCTGCTATTGAAAAAGCGAAAGATAATAATATTATCACTTCTACTCCGGTGGATAAAACTCTAAGCATGGAAAATGGTGGCGGTTTATACATAATTGCTCCAGTATATAAACAGGATTCTCCTCGTGGCAACGAGAAAGAAAGAGAACAAAATTATGCTGGCGTGGTGATTCAAGAAATTGACGTAGCTACTTTCTTTAATGATGCATTAGTGGGTAATTTCCCTTCAGATACTATGGTAGTATTTGAAATTATTGATAATCAAAGTGCCACTAAGCAAATTTATAAGTCTAAGAACTTTGATCAATACACAAAAGAAGATTTAAATAGCTTATCAGGAACTGAAATTCTTAAAGTTGCTGATAGAGATATAGAAATTAGGTTCGCAGCTGTTCCGACTGCTGATGGATGGTTAAAGAGAAATCTTCACAATGTACTTTTCGTAGTAACATTACTTCTCGCTGTTTTAGTATACCTCTTCATTTTCTCAATTACTACAAGTCGCGCTCGTGCGATAGACTTGGCAGAGAGAATGACAAGATCTCAAAGACGTATCTTAGAGGCTTCGAAAGATATCATTGCTGTTGTTGATATGAATGGAAATTGGAAATCTATCAACCCAGCTGTAGAGAAAATATTCAATACTTCTGTTGAATCGCTGATAGGTAATAATATCACTGAACTGTTCTCTGTGGAAGGTGACGTTTCTAAGTATCATTCAATGATTTCATCTGCGCAATCAGAAGAAACTGTTCGAGCAGACTATGAAATGCACTCCATTGATGGAGAGCTAAGATGGATGAGCTGGAGCTTTACTGTTTCTCAAAACGACGGACTTGTTTATGCAATCGGTAGAGACGTTACTCTCGAAAAACTTGCTGAACAAGAAGCTATTCTTAAAGGTAAGCAAATGCAACTCGCAGAGCAATATACTCGCGAAGCAAGTGAGTTTAAGTCTAACTTTATGACAAAACTTTCTCACCAAATGAGAAACTCGCTAACAGGTATTAACGGCTATCTGCAATTGATAGCTATGGATATCTATGAAAACGAACAGGAAATGAAGCAGTTTATCCAAATGGCCGAAGACTCATCTATGGAACTTATGACCTTCGTTTCAGATATGGTGGATGTAGCTGATGGTGCTGATGATAATAACTCTGACATTAGTACTATCAATGCAAAGGCTGCAATCAGCGAAGCTGCGAATAAGTTAAATGCTGAAAACGACGAAAGCAGAGTAACTATTGAATACCTCGATGAAAATCAATCTGACGATGCTAAACTTGTTGTAAATAAGAAGTTATTAGCTTATGCTCTCGAAGGAATTATTAATGCATTCTCTAAGGGCAAGACTAAGTCTCACTTCCAAGTGGCAATTTCAGAAAATCCATTCGAAGGTGCTACAGAAATTCAGATAATGACTGATGGTAACCCATTGGTAGCAAATATGATACAGCAATATAAAAAATGCTCTACAAATATAATTTCAAATCTACACAAAGATAAAGAAGATATATTGCTATCAATTGCTATCGTATCATCTAATGTTAAGATGATGAATGGTAACATGTCAGTGGAAACGTTCGGCGAGGAAGAAGGCAACTTAATCCAAATGTCATTGCCGACTTTTAAGAAAAAAATTCATTGATATTAGAAAAATACGAAAAAGTCCTGAAGAAATTCAGGACTTTTGTTATTTAATGAAGATAATTAGAAGCTCAGAAATCCGACTTTTTTATAAACTTTGCGTAGTGTCTTGCGGGCTTGCTGGGTGGCCTTTTCTGCTCCGAGAGTGAGGATTTCCTTAAGTTCTTTTTCATTCTTACGTACTTCTAAATACTTGTCGCGTATAGGAGAAAGGTAATCAGAAACTGCGTCAGCAACTGCAACTTTGAAGTCGCCATAACCAGCTCCATCGAATTCCTTCTCTATGCTTGCATAGTCTTTTCCAGTGGCAATGAGATATAAAGACATAAGATTGCAAATGCCCGGACGTGTCTCATCATACTTAATAGCAGAGCCAGAGTCTGTAACTGCACGTTTAATTTTTGACTTAACGAGTTCCGGAGGATCAGTTAAAAAGATAGAACTGCGTTCGTTAGGATCAGACTTAGACATTTTTTTAGTTGGTTCTTGCAAGCTCATAATGCGAGCACCAATCTTTGAAATATAAGGTTCAGGCACAACGAATGTATCAGAATAGTTATGATTAAAGCGTTGCGCAAGATTACGAGAAAGCTCTAGATGCTGCTTTTGGTCTTCACCAGTAGGAACAAGGTTAGCTTGATAAAGCAGTATATCAGATGCCATTAGAATTGGATAAGTGAAAAGACCAACATTAATATTCTCGCTGTGCTGTGCTGACTTATCCTTAAACTGCGTCATGCGAGAACATTCGCCCATACCTGTAAAAGTACTAAGAACCCAAGCGAGCTGAGCGTGTTCTGTAACGTGAGACTGAATAAACAATTTAGAGTTTTCGGGATCTACGCCAGTTGCAATAAACATTGCTGCAGTGTCTAGAGTGCGTTTGCGTAAGTCGGCAGGGACTTGACGAACTGTGATAGAATGAAGGTCGGCAACCATAAAATAGCAATCGTACTTGTCCTGTAACTCAACCCAGTTTTTAAAAGCGCCTGTGTAGTGTCCGATAGTAAGAATCCCAGACGGTTGCACACCGCTGAGAATAATCTTTTTCGTTTCAGTATTTTCCATAATTTAAATATTTTCGATTTCGATATCTGAATCAGTGGTCAGGAGGTTTGTGTCGAGCAAATCATACGCTTGCTGATACACATCAAGAGGCACGTAGATCTTGATAACGCAGTTTTTGCCGAGCATTACTGTGAAGGATCTATCCATTTGATTAACCATAAAGCAGGGAATTTCCTTATCTTCGAGGAAAGCCTGAGTAATAGAAGCACTGACGCTATCAATATCTTCGGCTACAAGGACCCATTTGGTGTCTTCACTGAGAGTAATGATATTACGCTCGTTGTATTCCACTAAATTCATAATATTAATAATATAGTAATTTGAAAGTAAGTGAAATGTAAAATTAATACAAATTAGAATGAAAAAAAAATAAAAAAAGTTTGGTCATTAAATAAAATAGTCGTATTTTTGTAGTCTCTTTTGTTTTGCGTTTTGGGTGAGCATAGAAAGAAAGAGTGAGCAAAAGAATAAATTTTGCAAAAAATGAAAAAATAATTTTGAAAATTCAGAAAGAATGCTTAATTTTGTATTCTCAATTTTAACGGAGCTTGCGATTGAATTTCTCAGAATTGAGAGATAGATTGCAGGAATTGAAGTTATAAAATTAAATATTCCGGGGTAGACGCCGCAATGGTGTGGCAGCGGACTGTAAATCCGCCGAGGGAACTCAGGGCAGGTTCGATCCCTGCCTACCCCACGAATATGATTGATCTTTAGCGGGAGTAGCTCAGTGGTAGAGCATCCGCCTTCCAAGCCGAGGGTCGCGAGTTCGAATCTCGTCTCCCGCTCGAATACATAAAGAATACAAATCGCGGATGTCGATTTGGCAGTTAGTCCATATTTGCTTCTCATTAAGTGCGAGATTAAAAGAAAGTATAGGGCTTATTCGCGTAAGTGGGCAATCGGACGGAAATACGCTGATATAGCTCAGCAGGTAGAGCACTTCCTTGGTAAGGAAGAGGTCACCGGTTCAAGTCCGGTTATCAGCTCAAACTAATTTTAAACTTCAAGCAAAATTAAGTAAGATAATAGATACGGGTGTAGCTCAATTGGTAGAGTGACGGTCTCCAAAACCGTAGGTTGCGGGTTCGATTCCTGCCGCCCGTGCAAATTTAAGCAAGAGGTGCGGACTTTCGTGCCTATTGCTTTTTGTGATATAAAATCGATCGAAATAAATTTATGATAGCAAAAATCAAGAACTACGTTCTCGACGTGAGAAAAGAAATGAAGAAGGTTTCCTGGCCTACACGCGAGCAATTAAAAGAATCAACAGTCGTGGTATTGTCGATGACGGCATTATTCACGATATTTGTGTATTTAGTAGATTTTGGCGTAGATCAAATCGTAAGTTTAATATTCTAAACTGAAAAAATGCAAGAATACCAAGGTAATATGGAAGTAGAAGGCGGAGCAGTAGAGCAAACTAATGCGCCAGAAATGCCGGAAGTTCCAGCTGGAGAAGTTAAGGAACCAGAAAAAGGCAAATGGTATGCGCTTCGTACTTTTACAAGCCACGAGGAAAAAGTGCGTATTTCTATAGAGTTAGAAATCAAGAGACAAAACCTTGACTATAGCATATATGAAGTGCTAATTCCAAAAGAAAATGTATACGAAGTGAGAAATGGCAAGAGAAGAGAAAAAACTCGCAATTTTCTGCCGGGATACATTTTAATACGTGCTGAGCTTGATAAAAAAGTGAAAGATATACTCGTGAATCTACCGTCTGTGGTTAGCTTCGTGGGTCCTCGCGGAGAACCAGCTCAACTTCGCAGCGATGAAATTGATAGAATCTTGGGCAGATTGCAAGAAAGAAAAGATATTACTACCGTGGATACAGCTTTTGCAGTGGGCGACCCAGTGAAAGTGATCGATGGACCTTTCTCTACCTTCAGTGGCGTAGTTAAAGAAGTCAATAATAGAATGCAGAAATTGCAAGTGGAAGTTGGTATTTTAGGACGCAAAACTCCTGTGGAGCTCGGTTTCCATCAAGTAGAACCTGAAAATCACGGATAGAATTAAATTTTTAATACAAATCTATCACTACAAGAAAGAATATAACTAAGTTTAGTTTAAATATAGAGTAAAGAAATGGCAAAAAAAGTATTAGGATCATTTAAGCTACAATTAGGCGCAGGCGAAGCTACTATGTCTCCTCCTGTGGGACCAGCATTCGGTCAAAGAGGCTTAAATGGTATGGAATTCGTTAAGCAATTCAATGCAGCTACTGCCAAAGATAAAGGTATGATTTTGCCTGTAGTAGTTACATTTTATGTTGATAAGTCATTTACATATATCGTTAAATCACCTCCAGCTCCAGTACTCTTGGTAAAAGCAGCAGGCATTCCTAAAGGATCTGCAGAACCTAACAAGACAAGAGTAGGCAAAGTAACTGTAGCTCAATGCGAAGAAATCGCTAAGATTAAATGGAAAGATTTAAATTGCGATAAAATGGAATCAGCAGTAAGCATGCTTAAGGGAACTGCCCGCAGTATGGGTATCGTAGTTGAGTAAAACTACATTAATTCACAAATTTTAAATTTTTAAAACGCAATATGGAAAACGTTAAACAAGAGCAAAAAAAAGCTAAATCTAAGGATAAGCTTGTAAAGAAAAAAGGTAAGAGATATGCTGCTTTGGTAAGATCTTATGATACTAAACAAGAACTTCCATATAAAGAAGCTGTCGCTATTGTTAAGAAAAATGCTAATGCTAAATTCGATGAATCATTCGAAATAGCAATGAACTTGGGCGTTGATCCTCGAAAAGCAGACCAATTGGTTCGCGGTACGGTGTCATTACCTCACGGTACTGGTAAAACAGTTCGCGTTTTAGTAGTGTGCAAAGCTCCTAAAGATAAAGAAGCTTTAGATGCAGGTGCAGATTACGCTGGGTTTGAAGAATATATTGAAAAGATTAAAGGCGGCTGGACAGACATAGACGTGGTTATCGCTACTCCAGATGTAATGGGCGAACTCGGTAAGCTCGGTCGCATTCTCGGTCCTCGCGGCTTAATGCCAAACCCGAAAGTTGGTACTGTAACTTTCGATGTAGCTCAGGCAGTTAAAGAAGTAAAAGCTGGTAAAATCGAATATAGAGTAGATAAAACTGGCAACGTGCATGCAGCAGTAGGAAAATGCTCATTCACAGAAAAACAAATCGAAGAAAACGTATTGACATTGTTCCAAAGCATTGTTAGAGCTAAACCTCAAACAGCTAAAGGCAAGTACATTAAGTCCATTTACTTTACTAGCACAATGGGTCCTAGCGTGAAGGTAGTGGAACAATCAATGCCAATCGCATAGTGATTAGTAACTGTAAAAGTTAATAATAATCACGCTAAAAAAGAATTTACGCACTCAATATAAATCATCTTTTAGTTTGTAGCTTCTAACCCGCGGCATTAGCTTAAGGGTACAGACCGAAAGAATAATGAAGGTTAATACAAATGGTAACTAAGCAAAGAAAACAAGAGATAGTAGCAGAATTGAAAGAGCAAATTCAAAACGCTAACTGTTTCTACTTCATAGATTACACTAAGATGCCCGTTAAATTAATGGAAAGCTTACGTAATCAGCTTCGTGAAAAGAGCACTACAATGAGAGTAGCTAAAAACACTCTTATCACAAGAGCTTTCAATGAAGTGGAAGGCGTGGAACTGCCTTTCGAAAAGCTGCAGGGAATGACTGCGCTTATCACAAGCAATGACGACCCTCTGGCTGCTGCTAAAATCTTAAAAGCAGTCGTAGACAAAAGTAAGATGCCTGCGTTTAAGGGTGCTATCGTTGAAGGTCAATTCTTCGGCGCAGACGAATTAAAGGCTCTTGCTGAAATGCCATCTAAACCTGAAATCATCGCAAGCATCCTCGGAAGCTTGAATGCTCCTATCTCAGGAATCGTTGGCTCTATCAACGCTGTTATCCGCGACGTTGCTTCTTTAGTTGAAGAAGTTGCTAAAAAACAAGCAGGCGTTGAGTAATCAAAATTAAATAATTAACTAAATTGTAAAAAAAATAATATTAAATCGGAGATATAGAAATGTCAGCAATCGTTGATGAATTAGTAGAGAAAATTAGTGCCTTAACTTTAGGCGAAGCTGCAGAACTTAAAAGTGCATTAGAAGAAAAATTTGGCGTAACTGCTGCTGCGCCTATGATGATGGCAGGTGCTATGCCAGCTGCAGGTGCTGCTGCAGGTGCTGCTGCTGAAGAAAAAACTGACTTTGACGTAGAACTTACTGCCGCTGGCGACAAAAAGTTAAACGTAATTAAAGTTATTCGCGAAATCACTGGCTTAGGCTTAAAAGAAGCTAAAGACTTAGTAGAAGGCGCTCCAAAAGTAGTTAAAGAAGGCGCTCAAAAAGCTGAAGCTGAAGAAATCAAGAAGAAACTTGAAGAACAAGGCGCTAAAGTTACTTTAAAGTAATCTAAAAGCAAAGTAGGCGGGGAAAGCGATTTATATCGCTATCCCTATGCCTATTTTTATATATGAAGAATTTAGTATCTATTTTCCTTGTAACTCCTTTATAGTAGAATAGGCATAAGCCGAAAGTGAAGAACATTAATATTAAAATAAATAGCAAGTCCAAGGGTTTTCTGAGAGGGCAAAAAATGGTTGCTTTCCCAGAAAATCCTTATTTTTTCAAATCAAAAAATAATTTAAAAGTAGTGGAGGGTGTACGTGGATATTAATAAAGTACAAACCGAAGTTATTAATGATAGTGGCGTGATTCGCTTAACAGATAGAGTCAACTTCTCTAAAAGTAAGCGTCAACTGGAATATCCAGACTTACTGAATATTCAGCTGAAATCATACGAAGAATTCCTGCAAGAAGATGTCGCACCCGAAGATAGAGAAATGAAGGGGCTACAGCAGGCTTTTGTTAATAATTTCCCAATAGAAGACTCGTCTTCAATTTATCAACTCGAATTCTTATATTATCAAATAGAAAAACCTAAATATAGTGAAGATGAGTGCCGAGATAGAGAACTTACATACGCTAAACCCCTTAAGGCAAGACTGAGACTTACAAGTAGGGCTGAGAAGGATTCAGAAGACTATATTGATGACGTGGAAAGCTATGTCTACTTAGGTAACATCCCAGCGATGACTGATAGAGGTACGTTCATTATTAACGGCGCTGAAAGAGTAATCGTTACTCAGCTGCACCGCTCTCCTGGCGTATTCTTCGATGATACTATGCACCCGAATGGAACTCGTATCTATACCGCACGTATTATACCTTTCCGCGGTTCGTGGGTGGAATTCACTACGGATATCCACGATATAATGTATGCGTATATAGATAGAAAGAAAAAATTCCCTGTTACTACTTTGCTTAGAGCCCTCGGTTTTGCTTCCGATGAGCAATTAATTGGACTGTTTAACCTCTCTGAGGAAGTTACTCCCGAAATGCTTAATGAAAGCATAGTTAATAGAAGATTAGCTTCTGAATTAATAGATATTAATTCAGGCGAAGTTATTGCCAATCGCGATGACGTAATTAGCGAAGAATTACTCGAAATTATGAAGAATATTGAGTTTATGCCAGTTAAGGTTTTTAAATATGAGGACCCAACTGATGAACCGGTAATCGCGAAAACTATAGCTAAAGACCCTACTCGCACTAAAGAAGAAGCCCTCGAAAGTATTTATAGACAGTTACGTTCTTCGGACTCTCCTGACGTTGAAACTGCAGAAGCATTAATCGAAAAACTCTTCTTTAACCCTAAGAAATATGACCTCGGCGAAGTGGGAAGATTTAGAATTAATCAAAAACTCGGACTCAAGACTCCGCCTGAAGTAACTACGCTGACTGTGGAAGATATCGTGGAAATTATTAAACACGTAATTTATCTGCACGATAATAAGTTAGAAGGCGACGATATTGACCACTTAGGCAATAGACGTCTTAGAAGTGTAGGCGAACAGCTTCATACTCAGTTTAACTTAGGTCTTATGCGTATGTCCCGCACGATTAAGGAAAGATTAAGCGTAAGCGACGACCAAACTTTAAATCCGGCAGAACTCGTTAATGCTCGTACTATCACATCTGTGATTAACCAGTTCTTCGGTACTAACCAGCTATCTCAGTTTATGGATCAAACAAATCCACTTTCTGAACTTACGCATAAGAGGAGAACTTCTGCATTGGGTCCAGGCGGTCTTACTCGCGAACGCGCAGGCTTCGAAGTGCGCGACGTTCACTATACTCACTATGGTAGATTATGTCCTATTGAAACCCCTGAAGGTCCTAACATCGGTCTTATATCTTCTCTTGCCATTCACGCGAGAATTAATGATTTAGGCTTTATTGAAACTCCATACCGCAAGGTAGTAGATGGTAAGCTGACAGATAT
>JBHADY010000165.1:0-3633 GCA_041855325.1 Ignavibacteriota bacterium | reverse complement strand
CTTCTAGGGCAGAATGATAGCCACCTAAGGCTGATTGATACTAAATTCTCCTCTACTATAGTTGTCCGGGGTGATACTATTACCATTCGCGGGGAAAGCGAAGAGGTAAAGTTAGTAACTAAGATATTCAACGAACTGATTTATATCATCAGGCGCAATGGAACTTTGGAATATAGCGATTTAGTCAGCGTATTAGAGCTACTAGATGGCAGACCTGACTCCCTGCGAAATGGCAATGAGTTCGTGGATAATTTAATCATCTATGGCGTAAAAGATGCAATAAAAGCCAAAACTGAAAATCAGAAAAAGTATATTAAACTCGTGCAGGATAATGACCTCGTGTTTGCGATAGGTCCAGCCGGCACGGGAAAGACTTACCTTGCAGTGGCGATGGCAGTGGCAGCGCTGAAGTCGGGCGAAGTGAATAGGATAATCGTGTCGCGCCCTGCCGTGGAAGCCGGGGAATCCCTCGGGTTCCTCCCCGGCGATATGAAGGAAAAGCTCGATCCTTATATGCGTCCGCTTACTGATGCCCTCTTCCAGATGATACCAGCAGAAAAGCTAAAGCAAATGTATGAAAAGAACATTATCGAAGTAACTCCGCTTGCGTATATGAGGGGACGCACCCTGAATAATGCTTTCATCATATTGGACGAAGCACAGAATGCCACAAAAACACAGATGAAGATGTTCCTCACTCGCTTCGGTTATGGCTCTAAAGCTATAGTAACCGGGGACGTTACTCAGATAGACCTGGCGGATAGAGATAACTGCGGGCTTATCAAAGCGCGCGAAATACTGCAGGGAGTGAAAGGCATTGGCTTCATCGAGTTTGAGACTAATGACGTGGTGCGCCATGCCTTAGTCGCAAGGATAATTAATGCCTATAATAAGAAAGATAAGCCAAACGGCAAGAAAACTAATAACAAGGATAAAGAAGATTAATGGAATTATTCAGAATAGGATTTCTCAGCTTCACGATAATAGACGTAGTCGATATAGCTATCGTTTCTGTAGTGTTTTATTGGATATATAAAGCCCTGAAGAATACTATTGCCGTGCAAATCCTATTCGGTATGATAATACTGATTGGTCTTTCCTTCTTCGCGGAAGCAGTGAAGCTAAGCTCGGTGAGCTGGATTATCAGAATGATCTCGGATATATGGCTTATAGCCTTTATCATACTCTTCCAGCCGGAGCTGCGCCGTATGCTGCTTATGCTTACACAGGGGAAGATATTTAATCTATTCTTCAGTAAGTCCAATATATCTCAGACAATTGACGGCATAGTGCAGGCGACTATTGAAATGTCCGAAAAGCACATAGGAGCGCTGATAGTATTCACGCGTACGCAAAAAGTAGAGATGAGCTCCGAAAGGGATTCAATACAGCTAAATGCTACTGTATCAAAGGAGTTGATACTATCCATCTTTAACCCGAAGTCGCCCCTGCACGACGGAGCCGTGATTATAGATAATCAAATGATTAAGTCCGCGAGAAACGTACTTCCTGTGTCCCACGTGGCAAAGTACGAAGGACGCAACCTCGGCACGCGCCACAGGGCTGCACTCGGTCTTTCCGAGCAGATAGATGCCGTTATATTGGTTGTATCAGAGGAGACTGGAAGTATTTCCATAGCTCATAGAACAAAGTTTCATCTAAATATTAAGAAAGAGGAACTGTTAAAAGTCCTTAATCAACACCTATACCCCAAAAAAAACACAACAGTTGCAAATAGTGGTACATCATTAGCACAATAGCAGAAACAATGGAAGATTTTAACACTCTTGTTGATAATACATACAGAGAACAAAGACTCAAATTAGCCGAAAGCCTGCGAGCTAAAGGAATTACAGACGAGGAAGTGCTCGCCGCAGTGGCGTTCGTTCCCCGGGAATTCTTCGTTAAGTCCACTTATAGAAATATGAGCTATCAAGATAGCGCCCTGCCAATAGAATGCGACCAGACTATCTCGCAACCATACACAGTGGCGTTTATGACTCAGATGCTGCACGTACAAGAAGGCGATAGAGTGCTGGAGATAGGCACCGGAAGCGGCTATCAAGCGACTATCCTTCGCGTGCTAGGAGCTAAGGTCTTCACCGTGGAGCGCATTCCCGCACTTTACGATGAACTGCAAAGGCTATTCAACAAGATTAAAATCAACATAAAGATGAAACTCGGCGATGGCACTCTCGGCTGGAGGCAGTTCTCCCCATATAACAAGATTATCGTTACTGCGGCTGCTCCATTCATACCAAGTGAACTGAAAGAGCAATTAGCCGTGGGCGGAAGAATGGTCATTCCCGTTGGAGATATTGCCAGACAAACTATGTACTTAGTAGAACGCATAGACAAAGAGACTTTCCGCGAAACACCACTCGGAGAATTTAACTTCGTGCCACTTATAGGAAAGTCCGGCTGGAGTGAATAAGCTGACAAATAGTGAGTTAGCTGAAAAGCTATTATCCGAAAGGAAAGTCATAGTAATCGGCGGAGCGACTGCATCCGGAAAGACGGGACTATCCATAGCTCTCTCGCAAGAATTACCCATTGAAATCGTATCGGCGGACTCTCGCCAATTCTATAAGTATATGGATATCGGAACAGCAAAGCCCACTGCCGAAGAACGCAGCATAGTGAAACATCACTTCATAGATAACTTAGACCCACGCGAATACTTCAGCGCCGGGAAATATGCAAACGAAGCCCGAAATACCCTGAATGCTTTATTCGAAGCTGGGAAAATACCCCTCATCGTAGGAGGAAGCGGATTGTATATACAAGCCCTGTGCGAGGGCTTCTTCGATGATGGCACTGACGATGCCGACCCCGATAAAGCCAGTGAACTAATGGCTATACGCAATCAAATCGAACTTGAGCTCGCCGAGAAAGGCATAGAAACTCTATACTCTGAGCTTATGGCTATTGATAGCGAATCTGCTATGCTGTATAAGGATAAAAATCCCCGCAGAATCGCCCGCGCAATTGAATACTACAGAGCTAATGGCATTCCCATCTCTCGGGCGAAAAAGCAATATAAAGTCGCGGAAATAAACTATAAACCAGCATATTTTGCTATTGATTGGCAGAGGGAAGTGCTGTATAATAGAATAAACCAGCGCACTCTGCAAATGTGGGAAGATGGCTTGCTCGCGGAAACGGAAAAACTACTCAAAATGGGATATGAAAGAGAGCTAAATTCTTTAAATACAGTGGGTTATAAAGAGGTGTTCGATTACATAGACGGGAAGGAAAGCAAGGACAGAACCATAGAGCTGATTGCCCAGCACACGCGCAACTATGCAAAGCGCCAGATTACTTGGTTTAAGCGAATTGAATCGCTGAAGTGGGTAGAGTATGATGTCGTAGCAGTGCTAAGTGCTTTAAGTGAGTGAGCTTAGGGCTTGGTCGCCTCTTCAATCTCTTTGATTATGCGGTGCGCCTCTTCGTTGCTGTTCCCGCAATAGAAAGCGTCGGCGGAGAAGTTCCGGCAAACTTGCGGATATTGCTCGGTTCCGTGAATCTTGCAATGCCAGTTTTCGTCTAAATTCACACAAGGCACTCCCGCTGGTTTGCCATTGGGCATTCCCGGCAAAGGTGATGAAATCGATATTACTGTGCAGCAGGCTG
>JBHADY010000164.1:0-9563 GCA_041855325.1 Ignavibacteriota bacterium | reverse complement strand
CTTTAGTCGTGAAGCTAAATACTTCAGACCAAGGACTTGGGTCTTCTATATCAGCATAAGTGCGCACTCGCCAATAGTATGTAGTATTCGGCTTTAATTCATGCACCACTTGATACGAAGCATTAATGAATTCCTTTCCGTGAATCGTATATTGCGCGAATGTATTTACTACAGACAATTGGAATTCAAATCTATAGTTCGGTTTATACTTAGTCCAAGTGAAGTATGGTTTTAAGTTAACCTTAGTAGAGCTATCAGCCGGAGTTACTAAAGTAGGTGCCGGGATATCATTCTCGCTTATCTTGAACTCGAATATCTCTGACCACGGCCCTATCTCGCCCATGTTAGTAGCACGGACTCGCCAGTAATAGGTTTTGCCTTTTTCGAACTTCAGCGGGTCTGCCTCTGGCTTCACAGTGAAATACTGCTGATAATTGAGCACCATATCCTTATCTTCTGCAGTTTCCAACTCATAAGCAGCTGCGCCTTCAATCTCTTCCCACTTAAAGCGGACTATCTTTCCTTCCACTTCTTCTTTATAAGCAGGAAATAATAGCTTCACAGCTGGCGGAGCGCCTATCAATTGCAGTCTAATAGTATCAGACAGTGGATACGTCACCACTAAGCTTCTTTTGTCTTCTCTGTACGAAATACCAGAAGCATACTCCATTTTTTCAATTAGAGTTTTATTGAATCCATCTGTCTTCAGAACGGTCAGTGACGAGAATTTATTCTCAGGATTAGAGAATAGCAAATACGCATTTCCTTCGGGGTCGAAAGCTATATCCTTCAAGTTCGGATCGTTGTGAATTTCGTATACAGTTTCCAGTGTTTCAGTTTTTCTTTCGTATGTATATACAGTCGAAGTAGCCCCTTTATTCGTTACTATGTATAAAGTACCACCTTTAAAGGTTACTAATTTTAAAACCTCATCAGGAAACTTAGGCGGTATTGTTTCTACTTTAGAAACATGCTTCTTTGGCTTATATACCTTCGCCAAACTCTTAAGATTTTTCATTATCGCAACCATATCATAGCCATCCGAGCCGGGACGCACCGCAAGAGATACGTAGTGAAACCCTTGCTCATTATAGCTTTGTATTTCATTTGAAATATCTGCATTAGGATACATAAATAAAAAATCCTGAATGCCGGCATATAATACACCATCTACGTATGCTATGCAAGGTGGCTCTTCCAAGTACTTAAAATGCTCCGGATTTGACTTTCTATCCTCATCTATAATAATCAAGCCGTTTGCCTGAGCGACTATATACTTCTTTAGATGCGGAATATATACAGCCTTATCCGGATTTTTAATTAAAGTGCTAAACTGCGCCACCGAAACCACAACAGAAGCCATCATAATAGCAACTAGCAATAATATTTTTTTCATATATTAACCCTCATATTATTCATAACTTAACCTTATAATTTCCTCATAATTTTCTCAGCATTAAATGCTTATTTAAGGTTTAATCTATCAAATATGTAATCAACGCTCTTGAATATATGCTCATAACTGAAGAGAGTTTCTAATTCTTCTGCATTGATGTGTTTCATCAATTCAGCATTTTCCTTAAGCGACTGAAGGAAAGGAATCTTCTCTGCCCAAGTACGCATAGCAGATTGCTGAACGAGTACGTAAGCTTCTTGGCGTTTTAATTCTTTCTTCGCAAGGAAGAGGAGTACCTTCTGGGAGTGAATGAGCCCGTGAGTGATATTCAGGTTTTCCATCATTTTTTCAGGATAAACGAGTAAGTTTTCCACGAGGTTAGTCATTCTGTGCAAAGAGTAATTAAGCGAAATAGTGGAATCAGGGAATACCACGCGTTCCACGCTGGAGTGCGAAATATCGCGTTCGTGCCAAAGGGCATTATTCTCAAGTGCAGCAGTTGCGTTTCCGCGCATAATTCTCGCTTGCCCGCAGATGTTCTCTGAAGCAATTGGATTGCGCTTGTGCGGCATAGCGGAGCTTCCCTTTTGTCCTTTGGAGAAGTATTCTTCTGCTTCTAATACTTCAGTTCTCTGCAAGTGGCGTATCTCAACAGCTATCTTTTCAAGCATAGAGCCAATAATAGCTATAGTTGCCATATACTGAGAGTGAATATCTCGCTGAATTACCTGAGTGGATACATTCGCTGGCTTCAGGCCGAGCTTTTCGCACACGTATTCTTCCACGAAAGGAGGAATGTGCTCATAAGTGCCCACAGCACCGCTAATCATACCTACGGAGATAGCTTCCACTGCGTCCTTCATTCTCTTTATATTTCTTTGGCACTCATCATACCAAAGGGCGAACTTCAGACCGAAAGTAGTTGCCTCTGCGTGTATGCCGTGCGAACGCCCCACACAAACAGTGTATTTATGCTCAATGGCGCGTTTAGCAAGTGCATCGGATAGCTTCTGTAAATCGTTTAGTATGATTTCGCCAGCTTGCTTGCATTGCACAGCGAAGCAAGTATCCAGTACGTCTGATGAAGTCATTCCCAAATGCACGAAGCGAGTAGGCTCGCCAGCGTATTCTTCTATACTTGTAAGGAATGCTATTACATCGTGCTTAGTTGTTAGTTCTATTTCGTTAATTCTGTCCACGTTGATCTTAGCTTTGCTTCTCACGAGAGCAGCAGTGCCTTCTGGCACAGTGCCGAGCTTTTCCTGAGCTTCAGTAGCTAAGAGTTCTATATCAAGCCAAATTTGATATTTGTTTTCTTCTTCCCAAATTCTTCCCATTTCTGGGCGAGTGTAACGCTCTATCATTAATTTCCTCTTTCTTTCTTGTATTGATTAATTACCTTATATTTATTAAAAATGATTTATAGCCATTCAAAACACAAAAATACGAAATTGTAGACTAATAATACTCTATTTATGTATTTTTTGTAAGTTTTAGCATTACTTATAAATACAAAAAAGGCTACCCGATTTCCTTCGAGTAGCCTTTTTATTTGTCCGTCTTATTTCCAGTCGATGAGAAGAGTAAATCTCATTGTGTTTGCAAGTGGGTGATTTTCTTCGAGCGGGTTAATAAAGCTCATATCGAGGTTGAATGCTTTATACTTCACGCCAGCACCGAATGTGAAATAACGTCTCTTTCCTAATCTTTCTGGTTCATTGAAGTAACCAGCACGAAGCGCTACAATAGGCACATTGTTAAATTTATACCAATACTCTGCACCGATACCAACTTCCACGCCGGGGATATCCCAAGCCCAAATGAAGTTCGATGGAATTGGCTTTGCGCCGTTTTCATCGCGGTAAACCATTGTCTTTGATACGTCAGAAGATATCTTTAAGTCGTTGAACTGATCTCTAAAGAGAGTAAGAGCTACACCAACTCTTAAGTTAGTTGGAAGTGGGTCTGATTGGTTCTTATATGTAACTTTAGGACCAATATTCTGCAAGTTTACGCCCAAAGAAAATTTATTATTTAAGTCCCAACCGAACAAGTCAAGTTTGCGTGGCTTATAGAGCAAACCTATATCGAAACCACCACTTGTTCCTGTTCCTGCATCGGACATATTAACGGCTTTCGGAGCTAAGTTTGATTGAATAAACTTCAGTTGAGCCCCAACGGCTAAGTCTTCAGTAATCGTAGTACCATAGCTAATACCCATAGTCCATTCATTAGAGATGAACTTACCGATTTCCTGCCCCCTATCGTTAGTCTGAGTAAATTCGCCCATATTCATAAATACGAAGTTCAGAGCTACAGTACCATTGATTTCTTCGAAGTAGTGCCCGAAAGCAGCTGAGTTATAGAATAAGTCAGCATTAAACTGAGGGAGCCACTTAGTGAAAGATAGGGAAGCCTGTCTATATGGGATTAAGTCTTCCTCGAAGTCAGTTTCGGGATTAATGTACCCCTTAAATCCCAAACCAGCTGGGTTCCAAAAAGTCGCATTAATATCATCGGCAATAGCCGTACCGATATCGCCCATACCCGTTGCGCGAGAGTCCGGTGTTATCAACAGAAATGGCACAGCAGAGCCGGCATTTGCTTCAGTTTTTGCCATAGCATCGATTTTCACTAAACCGAATATAGCAAGTATTGCCAAGATTAATTTTGCATTTTTCATAGAGTGCATTTAGTCTCCGTAATTTATTAGTTATTATAATTGTTTCTAAGTTAGTATATCTTAATAATTTTCTTATTCAAAATATAAAATATTATAAAAGTATAAGTAACAATATTATTTTATTTCACCACAGTAAACTTTCCGTGCCCAATAGCAGTTTTTGTCTTTGTCTTTAGTTCTACACTATAAAAATAAGATCCAGCTGACAATGGCACGCCCCATTTATCGTGTCCATCCCACTCTGTGATAACTGCATTTAAATTCGTGCCAGCTTTTGAAATTTCATTAACTAAAACGCCCATAGAGTTATACATTTTTATATGTATATCATAAGCTGCTGCGATAGAATGCGTAATAGATATGTTCCCGCTTTCGATTATCGGGTTCGGATACATATAAGTATTAAGAATTATCGTTCCACTGTGCTTGTCGCCTATCTTAAAGTCTATGAAGGAAACGGTATAGTTATTGAACACGTCCCAAGCGCGAACCTTCAGGGTGTGCATGCCCGGCTTTAAGTCTTCGAGTATGCGTTCTATAGTCCCAGTGTTCGGCACATCGAATGAGCTTTTATATAGACTAGTTAGGTCTATTCCTTCTGGATTATCATCTATCCACGCTTCGATTCTGTGTCCTATTCCAGCGCCAGCAGTGTTAATGCCGGACTCATCTTTCAGATCAACTATAAGCAGAGGATTATCCGATACTTCCTGCCCTGAGACGAACCTTCTGCTGTCAAGGTATAGGTTAATCTCTGGACCATCAGTTTCTATCACTGCATCTTCATTAATAGAGCTTATTTTTATCTTATCAGTGCTTCCGTTTGCTGTTTTCGTGCTATCGTGGCTTATTGCATATATAGATAGCTTTGCGTTTCCTTCGGAGAAGCTGATGTCCTTCGGTATATAGAACTCTATTTCGAATAGCCCATTCTTCACTTTCACGGAGTTTTTGCCGAGGGCATTGCCGAGCTTGTTAATCTCGAAGTCATAGCCATTCGCCTCAGAGAAAGCAAGTTTCTCCATAGCATCATATAGATTAACCAAAGCAAAACCATTGAAGTCGCTGGCTATTTCATTCTTATTATTGCGTATTTCGCCCTTCACATTCACTTTGTCTAAGCCTTTTAATTCTATAGCTGTTTCGAGTGAATCGCTTATCTTCACGCCTTGTATTTCATTTATGCTTACTTCATAGCTTGGCAGGAGCAACCTAAGCGATGGGTCTCCCACAAGGCAATAAAGGAAATCATTTGTATGTATATAGTTGGTATTTCTGCTATTGCGAGTGATATTCACTATATTGCCAATTGGCATAATTTCATTGTTCTCATCGCGAGTGAGCAAGTTCTTAAAGAACAGATGGAAGAGAATACCATTATTCATAATATCCACGCTGCGCAAAGTGGAGTATAGCGCGATAGCCCCGCCGTGCTTGTGCTTGAACATCTCTTCGCCACCGCTTTTCACTCCTCCGGCTAAGTCATAGCGAGCGAAGTCGCAGGTAGCAGTGTAGCAGAAGAACATTTTATCATAGTTCTTGAAGAGAGGGATAGTCTCCTCGCGGGTGAGCACTTCTTCGTGCGCCCAAACACGTGGGTTGCCGTGTCCCACGAATGCAAATATCAAAGCACCACCTTTATTGCTGGTATTTATGATATCTTTAGTAACAGCAGATTTCTTTCTCTTTGCGGAGTTTTGGTCAATTGGATATAGAGACATATATATTTTATTGAATGTGAAGTCGCGCAGAGATTCTAAATTCGCTACGGATTCGCATTGGTATATATGTTCTCTTGTGTCTCGCGAGCCATTTTCTTTGAATGAGTCATCGCCCAGCAGTGTGATAGTATTTCGCCAATCATCATTTGAAGATGAGCTTTCGTAGTGCTTCATCTTTTCTAAGATTAGCCTGCCTTCTTCATTATTGTTTATTGTGGCTCTTCCCACGGCGAGGTCCATCAGATAATCATCTCCGCTGACATACACGAAATACTCATCAGTACTGCTATATGAAGTGAAGTCTACGTTATCGCCTTCGAAGATAGGCACGTGCAGAGTTTTTTGCTCTACTATATTCCTATAGTCATAATGAGTGCCACCCCAAAGATATACGAACTGAGGCTTATATGCACTATTATTATACATATAGGATATAAAATTACGAATTGTATATGGTCCGGGCATTCCAGCGCCGAACTCATTATATATGTCAGTAGTTAGATATACCTTTGATTTCACTCCGCGGGAAGTGCGGTATTCGGCATATTCCTTAGCCGATGCCTCTAAATCCGGATGAGTGATGATAAGCATATCCACTTCATCTTTTGTATTTCTAAGGTTCGCAAGTTCCACTTTTTCTATGCTTGCCTGCATAGGCTTAGAGCTGAGGAAGAAGTGATTTCCCGCATAGTCATCTGTATTAACTTTCATTATGCAGATGCTCGGAGTAGTGCTATAATTGTGCACCAACTTAGGATATACCATGTTTGAAATATCCCAAGAGTATATTTTATCCGAGCTGAATTGCACTGCTGTGATTAGATTATCCCCTTTATATATGGAATCAAGGGTTATCTTCATTTGGTTATCAATGGCATTAAAGCTACGCGGATAGGACATAAGCATATAGTCTATGTACGGAGCGGAAGCAGGGTCGTTTCCGTGATCGCTATACTCTATCTTCATCACGCTTCTATCATCTTTGCTTATGGTGTTTGCCATAGCCGAGAAGCGAGTAGTAGAACCAATAATATGCTGATTATCACTTATGTTAACATCCTTAAGCGCAGTGCCATTTTCAGTGAAAGTGAAGCGTCCGCCGCGGGATGACTGCAGTCCCATGCGGAATGTGTAATCAATCACACCATTTCTATCCAAATTATATAGTTTATTGCTTATAGTCATAGGGAAGAAGGATTTTCCGTACCAAATCGTGCCCGAGCCATCATTCACAGGATTAATTAAATCCTCTTCTTCGTATATGTAGTGTCTATAAGTCAGTAAGTTATTATATTCTTTAGTATCATCTGCTGGGGGAATGGAGTTTATCTTTGCATTCACCTCTCCGCCGAGGCTGATAGTATAATAATTATCCTTAGAATATGGATTTATATACTTAACGAAGGAATATCCGCGAGTATTCTTCACCCAAGTAACACCTTTCGGTGCTGCGGCATAGAATACTATCTTATCTAAATTGCCATCTGCGGTTTTCTCTACATAGAACTCCTGCTCTGGAAGGTCTTGAGCATAGCTTAAGCTGGTTCTAAAGCTCATCGGCACGCCACCCAAGCCATATATGCGCAAAGTATTTATATTGTCTTTAGTTACTTCTAATCCCGCACGCTTTAAGTCGTCCGCACTTAGGTAATATACGCCTTCTTTCTCTATTTTCACTTTTCCCCAAGAAAGAGGGATATTCCCCTGCAGCTTATCCTGATATTTATCTTCATCGCTCGCTGGATGAACAGTCCAATTCGGCGCTGTCTTCTCATTTAGCAAGCTAATAATGCGTCCCGGCTTACGACTTGAAACATAAGCATCACGTGCATCAAATGTGATATATACTTCAGATTTAGTTATTACTTCAATATCATGAGTATTAGGGCTATATTGAACCGGACGAAACTCAATACCCGCAACATATCTGTCGCCGGCTATACCTTTGTAATATACATTTATGGGATTGCTCTTTGTGTGATTAGTATATTTCTCAGCAATAGGATTATACTTCACCTGCTGGAAATCATAATCAGGATTTGGATATAAATCGCCCTTAATATGCTTAGTAGCAAGCACTTTGAATGACTGAAGGCGGAATCCACGTGGGGAGGGAATTAGCAAATTGTTTGATATGCCAAGCGAAGCGGGCGAACCCTGATTCTCTGGCGTGTTCCATATCTCTATGCCATTAATAATCGGCTTAATATACTTTCTGCCATTAATATCAGGTTCCTCCACATCGCTCACATCAGAATTAATAATCATTCTGATGCCACTGGCATCGGAGTGGATTATCTGAAAATTGGAATTTGTCTGAAGAGTTTGAGCAAAGGAGGCAGATACTAACGCGAACATTAATATCACGAGAGCGAGCAAGCTCTTTATTATATGTAATCTAAAATTCATTGTTTGCAAAAGTTAACACTTACGACAATACTAAACGTATACGCTATAATATCATATTTATACGTATTAAAAATATACTTCTTTTCGCTAGAAGCGACGAAATATAAGGTAAATTTATTTTATCAAAGCGAGTATAAAGTTGTCTATAAGGTCTCTTTTCTTTTAATTTGTAACAATGAACTATTTATTTCAATTACTATGTTTTATAACAAACGCAAAAATACAAAAAAGTTTCGGAATATCCACTATCTACTTAAAAATAATGGATATCCCGATATTCTATTATTAATTATCTAATTGAATTTTCAATATGCTTATCTCATTGACTTGTCAATATGCACAGTCAATCTGCTGAGTAAGTTAGTGTAGCTACCGTATTCATTATCATACCAGCCGAAAATCTTCGCGTGAGTTACTGGGATTTGAATATCCTGCGGGTCTTTCAGTCCGAGTTTTCTCATTGTTTCAGAGCTAATATCTATGAAACCAGTACGAGTGTGAGTTTCAGCACCTTCGATAACAGCAGCAGCTTCATAGCCGATGAAATCGCTGGATACGTTTTGTCTTTCGCTAACTACGAGTAAGTCTTTAGCAGGACCTTCTGCATATTTTTTGTATAATTCATTAATGAACTGTCTATTTACTATAGGTTCGCCAGATTCATCTAATCTGCTTGCAATAGTTAAGTTAAGCGTGATGAGAGATGAAGTAGTAGTAGGGATACGAACAGAATCCGCCATAAAGCCCACTCTTTGAATTTCTGGGAGTATCTTTTCTAAAGCTTTCGCAGCACCAGTGGAAGTGATAATCACGTTATTCATCACAGAGCGAGTCTTTCTTAAGTCTTTAGAACCAGCCTTTGGCACGGAGTCAAGCACTGTCTGAGAGTTAGTCGCAGCGTGAATAGTGGACATAGATGCTGTCATAATTTCTGAAGTTTCGCTTGTTTCCACAAGTGGCTTCATCATATGTGCAAGAGCAGTAGTAGTGCAGCTTGCAGCAGAAATTACGTGGTGCTTAGATTCATTAAAATCAGTGTGGTTGATACCATAAACCAGCATAATTGAATCTTCTGGAGCCTTTAGCGAGCTGTCTTTAATCTTAAATGGAGCGCTGAGGATAACCTTTTCCGCACCACCAGCCAAGTGACCACGCAATGCTCCGCCTTGCTTTTCAGCGTCAGCAGTTGGATCAACAAACACACCTGTGCAATCCACTACTAATCGAACGCCGTTTTCGCCCCAAGGGATATTCTTAGGATTACGTTCTTTAGTTAATATCTTGATGAGCTTGCCATTAATCAGAAACTCGAAGTTATCTCTATCAACTATTTCAAGGTCATATTTTTTGCCAG
>JBHADY010000163.1:0-3353 GCA_041855325.1 Ignavibacteriota bacterium | reverse complement strand
GCATAAAGGGGCAATTCCTAATCCGTAGGTTTTGCCCTTTTTGCGTTTTATTTCTGATTGTAAAGTAAGAAATAGTGATCGTTTCAGTATTTTTTCATTAATATGCATAATAATTATGCTATTTTAACGTCTAGAATCTTCTAAATATAACGAACCATAGTATTAATTAAAAACAGGAGTCTTTTTAATGACTAAACTAAAATCTTTAGTTCTCGCCTTATCTTGCGTAGGTATGGTGGGCTTCACAACTACTGCCAAAGCAATTGAAAATATGAAGCCAATGGACTTAAGCAACTTCGACAATTCTGTTAGAGCACAAGATGATTTCTTCAGATACTCTAATGGTAATTGGATGAAGAATAACCCAATCCCTGCTTCTCATTCTCTATGGGGGTCTTTCGTAATCCTTGCAGAAGAGAACAACAAAAAGCTATCAGCTTTAATGGATGAAATCAATAAAAACCCAGGAAAAGCTGGAAGCGACAGAAAGAAAATTGCTGATATGTACAAAGTTGCACTTGATTCAGCAAAAGCAGACAAATTAGGCAAAGCGCCAATAGTTCCTTATCTTGATAGAATCGATAGAATCCAAGATAAGAAGCAATTCGTTGATATGATTGGCGAAATGCACTTAGCTGTGGCTAATCCATTATTCGGATTCTATGCTGCTCAAGATGATAAAAACAGTGCAATGGTGATTGCTCAAGTAGCTCAAGGTGGCTTAGGATTGGGCAACAGAGACTATTATACTGAAGATAACGAACGCGCTAAAATGCTCCGCGGAAAATACCAAGAGTATATGGTGAAAATGTTCAAATTAGCAGGAATTGCTAGCCCAGAAGCTACTGCAAAAGCTGTATATGCTTTCGAAGATGAGCTCGCTAGAACTTCTATGACTAATACTGAACAAAGAGATCCATTAGCAGTTTATAACCCAATGAACGCTAAGAAGTTACAAGAACTTTGCCCAGCTATCGACTGGAAAGCTTACTTTAAAGCTCTCGGCATTAAAGTTCCAAGCAAAATCAATGTTACTTCTATGAAGTTCTTCAAAGGTATTTCTCCTATTATTGAAAAAACTGATCTCGCTACTTTAAAGAACTACTTAAAGTGGAACGTAATTAATGAATCTGCTTCTTACTTAAGCTCTGACTTCGTAGATGCGAAATTCGACTTCTTCGGAAAAACTATGTCCGGCAGCAAAGAAAACCAACCACGCTGGAAGAGAGCTTTATCAGCTACAAGTGGCGTATTAAGCGAAGCAATTGGTAAAGAATACTGCGCATTATACTTCCCACCACAAGCGAAAACAAGAATGCTTGCCCTCGTGGATAACTTAAAATGGTCATTCGATCAACACTTACAAAAACTCGACTGGATGAGCGCAACAACTAAAGCTAAAGCAAGAGAAAAACTAAAAGCTATTAGCGTGAAAATTGGCTATCCAGATAAATGGAAAGATTACTCTAAACTAAAAATAGATGCTAATAAGAGCTACTTTGATAACATGGTGGAAGCAAGCAAATTCGCTACTCGCGAAATGCTTGACGAAATCGATAAGAAGTATGATAGGTCTAAATGGCACATGCCACCACAAATGGTAAATGCTTACTATAGCCCTAACTCTAACGAAATCGTATTCCCAGCTGCTATCCTTCAACCTCCTTTCTTCTTCCTCGATGGAGATGATGCGGTTAACTATGGCGGTATCGGCGCTGTTATCGGACACGAACTTACTCACGGCTTCGATGACCAAGGTAGACAATACGACAAAGACGGTAACTTAAACAACTGGTGGACAGAAGAAGATGCTAAGAAATTCTCTGAAAAAACTCAAGTATTAGTTAATCAATTCAATAACTTCGAACTCGTTGGCGAAAAAGTAAATGGTGAATTAACTCTCGGCGAAAACATCGCTGACCTTGGCGGTATTAATTTAGCATACACAGCTTTAATGAAAGCTCTTAAAAACCAAAAAGTTGAAAAAATCGATGGCTTCACTCCTGAGCAAAGATTATTACTCTCTTGGGCTCAAGTGTGGAGAGCAAACACTCGCGACGAAGAATTAAAGAGAAGAATTAAAGACGACGTGCACGCTCCAGCTGAAGCAAGAGTGAACGCTTTAATGCCTAACTTGTTCTTCTTCCACGAAGCTTTCGACACAAAACCAGGCGATAAACTCTATAGACCAGTTTCTGAAAGAGCTATTATTTGGTAATATGCCAATGAAAGACAAAACAATAAAAAAAGGTGGTTACTTCGCAGTAGCCACCTTTTGTTTATTAGTTTATTATCTGGAGCATAGTTTATAGCATTATGTCGTCATCAGGGAGCTGTTCCACTTCCGTAATGCCCTTCACACCGAGTATCTTCATATATACGATATTAGGATTTACATTATCTGGGATAGCCAAAGTGAAAGCCCCCTCGAAAATAGTATCATCATTTAGCGAGATGTTAATACGCATAATATTGTATTGTCCAACGGCATCGCTTATGTCTTTAACTAAGCCCATTCTGTCGAATCCGACTACGCGGAACTTATAGAGCTTTAATTCTGGTTCGCGGTTTGCGTCTTTTTCTAATTCTTTGGCTTTCTTTGCTTCGCGGAAGTAATAATACAGCTTAACTAATGCCTTGTGGGTGATAACCCAGTTTTGCCATTCTTCCAGCGGCAGGCTGTTCGGCGAGGTGATAATTTCTACTGTATCATTATCACGCAATTCTTGGCTTAGTGGTTTTATCTCGCCATTGATTTTCGCAGAGATGCAGTGCAAGCCAACTTCTTCGCCCACTTCGAACGCGAGATCGACGGAGCAAGCGCCATTCGGCAGACGGTATATGCGGTTCTTGCACATAATGTTTATCTCTTTTTCGTACTGATTCATACGAATAGAACCCCATATCTTTTGGATAGCATCTTCGTCGCCATCTTCGATTAGGTCTTTCATCCATTTTAGCCATTCGGTTACTTCTGCTTCGTCGAAGCGGTGCGCATCTTCTTTGCCTACGTTTGCTTCGCCTGATTGTATTTTATATATAGCAGCCACGCCGGTATCGGCTATTTTGTCCATTTCCTCTGTACGAATAACTACATCGACGAGTCGTCTATCAGGACCAAAGTGAGTGGAGTGCAACGCGCGATAGAAGTTAATCTTCGGACGGGCAATGTAATCTACCAAAGAGCTCACCGGACCAAATATATTCGCGATAACACCATAAGCCTTATAGCATTCACTAATATCGTCAGTGCGGAGGACTACCACCATAGAATAGAAATCCTGTATTTCACTAACGGGTATGTTCTTTTCCTTCGACTTCTTATATATTTCGTACGGGTGCTTATGTTCTAT
>JBHADY010000162.1:0-3731 GCA_041855325.1 Ignavibacteriota bacterium | reverse complement strand
GTGTTTCATTAAGAAACCAACACCACTTTGGTCAACTGATACGAATGGATCTACTTTATAGATTTCGCGATTTACGTATTCTGGTAAGAATTTACCAGCGTCGTCGCGGCTGAGACCTAAAGTAGTTTGAGTTAAGTCGTTAGTACCGAATGAGAAGAATTCAGCAACTTCAGCGATTTCGCCAGCAGTTATCGCACCGCGTGGCACTTCTATCATAGTACCCACTAAGTAATCGAAATCAACGCCAGATTCTTCGATAACTTCGCGAGCTACTCTGCGAACGATTTCTTCTTGGCTCTTTAATTCTTTTACGTTACCAACGAGTGGGATCATCACTTCTGGCATTACTTTTTTGCCTTTTTTGATAACATTCACAGCTGCTTCGAAGATAGCGCGAGCTTGCATTTCAGTGATTTCTGGGAAAATAAGACCCAAACGGCAACCACGGAAGCCAAGCATTGGGTTAAACTCGTGAAGAGCAGCTACTCTGTCTTTAATTTGCTGAACAGAGATCTTCATAACTTTTGCTAATTCAGCTTGTTCTGCTTCTTCGTGTGGTAAGAACTCGTGCAATGGTGGGTCAATAGTTCTTACAGTTACTGGTCTGCCGTTCATTGCGTCGAAAATACCTTCGAAGTCTTCTCTTTGAAGTGGGAGAAGCTTAGCAAGAGCTTTTTTGCGGTTTTCCACGCTATCAGCGAGGATCATTTCTCTCATAGGACCAATTTTGCCTTCGCCGAAGAACATATGTTCAGTACGGCAAAGACCGATACCTTCAGCGCCGAATGCCACAGCGTTAGTAGCTTGGTCTGGTTGGTCAGCGTTTGTGCGAATGCCGAGTTTGCGGTATTCGTCAGCCCATTTCATAATTTGAGCATACATTTGATATACTGGAGCATCTTTTGGATCAAGAGTCTTATTAACAAGTACTTCTACTACTTCACTTGGTTTAGTAGGCACGTTTCCTTGGATAACTTCGCCAGTAGAGCCGTCTAATGAAATGTAATCACCTTCTTTGATGATATTCTTTTCATTGCCTTCTACGTAGAATTGGCGTTTCTTGTAGTCAATGTTTAATGCACCGCAACCAGCAACGCAAACTTTACCCATTTGGCGAGCAACGAGAGCAGCGTGAGAAGTCATACCGCCGCGAGCAGTAAGTATACCTTCAGCAGCGTTCATACCAGCGATATCTTCTGGAGATGTTTCGATACGCACGAGGATAACTTTATCGCCTTTTTCTGCCCATTCGATAGCGTCTTCTGCGTTGAATACAACTTTACCAGCAGCAGCGCCAGGACCAGCGTTTAAGCCTTTAGTTAAGAGAGCTTTGCTATTGAGAGCTTTTTCTTTTTCTTTAAGATCGAATACCGGACGTAATAATTGGTTTAATTGGTCTGGTTCGATTCTCATAAGAGCTTCTTTAGGAGTGATCATTCCTTCTTTCACCATATCGTAAGCGATCTTGATAGCAGCCATAGCTGTTCTCTTACCTACGCGGCATTGAAGCATATAGAGTTTACCTTCTTGGATAGTGAATTCCACGTCGAGCATATCTCTATAGTGATCTTCGAGAACTTGTCTAATGTCTAAAAGTTCTTGATATGCTTTTGGGTCTTTTTCTTCAAGTACGTTAATTTTTAGAGGAGTACGGATACCAGCTACCACGTCTTCGCCTTGAGCATTCATAAGGAATTCGCCATAGAAGATGTTGTCGCCATTTGCTGCATCGCGAGTGAATGCCACGCCAGTACCGGATTTTTCGCCCATATTACCAAATACCATTGCTTGCACGTTTACAGCTGTTCCCCATTCTTCTGGAATTTTATTTAATCTTCTGTAAACGATAGCTCTTGGGTTTTGCCAAGAATTAAATACAGCAGCGATAGCCCCCCAGAGTTGTTCTTTTGGATCTTCAGGGAAAGTGATACCAGTATTGTCTTTAATTGCTTGTTTAAATTCTACTACTAATTCTTTCAAGTCTTGCACAGTAAGGTCTAAGTCTTGAGTGACTTTGCGAGCGTGTTTTTTCGCTTCAATGATAGCTTCGAATGGATCGATATCATCTTTTGTTTTTGGTTTAAGGTCGAGAACCACGTCGCCATACATAGCGATGAAACGGCGGTAAGAGTCATAAGCGAATCTTTCGTTGCCTGATTTTTTGATCAATCCTTGAACAGTCTTTTCATTTAGACCGAGGTTAAGGATAGTATCCATCATGCCTGGCATTGAAGCTCTGGAGCCTGAGCGAATAGAAAGGAGGAGTGGGTTTTCAGGGTCGCCGAATTTCATTCCCATTTCTTTTTCGATTTTAGCCACAGCTTCATCTACTTGAGCTTCGAGTTGTTTTGGATAAGTTTTGTCGTTTTGATAGTAGTAAGTACATACGTTAGTTGTGATTGTGAAACCGCCTGGCACAGGGAGTCCCATATTTATCATTTCGGCGAGGTTTGCGCCCTTTCCGCCGAGTAGGTTTTTCATAGTAGCATCTCCGTCAGCTTTCTTGCCACCGAAGAAGTAAACATATTTTTCCGCTTTAGAAGCTTTTTTGTCTTTTGACATATTAGGAATTCCTATTATTGTTTAAAAAAATATATATATTATTAATTATCTAACTAAATTATTACGATTTGCAAATTTAAGATATTAATGCTAATAATAAAAATGAATTTTGTGTGTAGTGGAAAAAATAAGGAACTATTAACATATAAAAAAATAGGGCAACTATTCTGCCCTACTTTTTAATTCATCAGTTTTTACTATTACCTAATAGTATACCTAAACCCTATCATAAATGACATATTAGTCGGTTCATTAAATGGAAATATCTCTGTTACTTGAGATCCTTTTTCCACTTTGATAGAAGATTTATCAGTAATACCTCTTAATCCATAGTTAAGTCTTACGTCCACTGCCATCCTATCATCTATTTTTCTTTCGTAACCAGCAGAAATACCGAAGTCAAGTATATTGATGTCTGGGTTGTACTGAGCAGTCTTTAATATCCAATCGGGATCACCTTTATCTTCATAATTTGCAGAAATGTCTTGTGATAACTTGAAGCCTAAATAAGGACCAAACAATAAACCATTATTGCCTACATTCAGTTTGAGAAGCATAGGGATTTCAAGGTATGAAGTGGATGTTTTAACAGTAACGATTTTGTTTTGAGGGGTATTAAGATCATTCTTTCCGCCTTTGGTAACAAATAAAACCTCTGGTTGGAAAGATAATGATTCGCTTAATCTCGCATCAAGCACCAAACCAATACCATAAGCCAAACGCATACTTTGGTTAGCTTTATCTAAGATGTTACTCACACCGAGGGCAGCTTTCACGCCGAATAACATAGGATCAACCTTCTTTGCTTCAACTACTGGAGCTGGGGCAGATGGTTGCTTAGCTTGCTCGATTGGAGTTCCTTGAGGACCTTTATTAGTTTGTTCCTCTTGTTTTCTTTCGATAGGAGTGCCTGTTTGGGCGAATAAATCTGCTGAGAAAACAGATACAATGCTAAAAATTGCAAGTAAAATGACTTTTTTCATTTTCGTATTACCTTATAATTTGTTAATAACTTTATTCGTATCTAGTATAAACGATAAGAATCGAATAATGTTATATTATTTTGACTATTTTTTTGTTAATTTTGAGGCTAATAAGACGGAAAACTAAGTAAATAGCTATGTTCACTTGCAATTGTGTAAAAAAAATTCAAAATATAGTATGAAATT
>JBHADY010000161.1:0-7326 GCA_041855325.1 Ignavibacteriota bacterium | reverse complement strand
ATATGCTTCAGCATTTCTTTTCTCTGGGTGCTATTGTCTATTAATTCACTCATAATTTTTTTATTTGTTTTGTTATTGATACAATTGAATCAAATTCATAGTATTTTACGCAAATTGTAGTTTACTTGTTTCAAGTTTTTTTTCACTATAATCGAAGTAAATTGCACTTAAATAATAGATATTTTTTCCCAAATATTTTATTATTTAAGAAATTAGAAGTAAATTTGTAGTCTTTATTATTGTGCAATATTATATAGAATAGAGAATTATGTATAAGCCTTTAGCAGAAAATTTATCATACCCAGCTTTAGAATTGGAAATATTAAAGTTCTGGGAAAAAAATAATATATTCGACAAATCTCTTAAATTAAGAGAAGATGCTCCTTACTTTAGCTTTTTCGAAGGTCCTCCTACGGTAAACGGAAAACCGGGTATTCACCACGTGATGGCAAGAACTATTAAAGATACTATCTGCCGCTATAAAACTATGCGCGGGTACTTCGTGCGCCGCCAAGCTGGCTGGGATACTCACGGACTTCCAGTAGAAATCACTGTAGAAAAACAATTAGGACTAAAAGACAAAGCTGACATCGTGCAGTACGGAGTTGATAAATTTAATAAAGCCTGCAAGGACTTCGTGTACGAAAACATTAATATGTCTCAAGGTTGGCAATACCTCACTAATAGAATGGGCTATTGGGTGAACCTCGATGAAGCATATATTACTTGCACAAATAACTACATAGAATCTGTATGGTGGGCGCTTAAATCCTTCTTCGATAAAGGACTTATCTATAAAGGATTTAAAGTGGTTCCGCAATCTCCGACTATCGAAACTCCGCTTAGCTCGCACGAGCTTTCACTCGGCTATCGCGATGTGAAAGACCCGAACTGCTACTTGAAGCTTAAAGTCGTTTCCTCTAAGATTGCTGAAGTGAATGGCGCTCAGCTACTAGTTTGGACTACTACTCCTTGGACTCTATTTGCTAACGTTGCACTCGCAGTGGGCGTGGATATTGATTACTGCCTCGTTGTGAATAAACGCTCAACAAAAGAAGCTGAATTAGTAGATAAACTCGTTCTCGCGAAGTCTCGCCTATCTGCTCTTGACGGCGAATACGAAATACTCAAAGAGTTCAAAGGACAAGACCTATTAGGCACTGAATATGAGCAAATCTTCGTCGAAGACCCAATCAGAATCGATAAAAACGAATATCCAGATGCACTAACAGTCCTCGCTGGCGACTTCGTTTCTACTGAAGATGGTTCCGGTATCGTGCATATCGCCCCTGCATTCGGTGAAGACGACTATATGATGTCTCGCAAAAATAAAATCCCATTCCTACAGCCAGTTACTCCTAACGGACACTTCGTTGAAGGTATGGGCAAATACTCTGGGAAAGCTATTAAGAACTTCACTTATCCAGACCACAAGGAAGAAGGACAAGACAAAAACATAGTAATCGACCTGAAGTATGCTGATAAGATCTATCGCTCTACTAACGACTACGTCCACTCTTATCCTCACTGCTGGAGAACTGATAACCCAATTATGTACTATGCTCGCGAATCTTGGTTCATCAAATCTCCTGAATATAAGGATAAAATGATATCACTTAATCAACAAATTAACTGGCAACCACCGGAAATCGGAGCAGGACGCTTCGGCAACTGGTTAGAAGAAGTGAAAGAATGGTCTCTATCACGCGATAGATTCTGGGGTTCTCCTATTCCAATTTGGGTAAGCGAAGACGGCAGCGATATGTTCGCAATTGGTTCTATCGCTGAGTTAGTGGAAGATGGTATCCACTTGTCCGACAATGGCGTGGAAACTCCACTTAAAGGCTCTAACTTCGAAATAGACTTGCATAAGCCTTTCGTGGATAAAATCATCTTCAAGAGAAATGGCAAAACATATAAGAGAATACACGAAATCGTAGACGTATGGTTCGATTCTGGCGCAATGCCATTTGCTCAGCTTCACTATCCATTTGAAAATAAAGAGCTATTCGAAAAATCATTCCCAGCGGACTTCATCGCTGAAGGTATTGACCAAACACGTGGCTGGTTCTATACTCTTCATAACATAGCTACTGCATTATTCGATAAGCCTGCATTTAAGAATATCATCGTTAATGAACTTATCCTTGACGAAAAAGGCATTAAGATGTCTAAGTCTAAAGGAAACGTAGTGGATCCATTCTATATTATGGATACTTACGGTGCGGACGCAGCAAGATGGTACTTATTCGTGAATACTCCACCTTGGAAGTCAACTTCATTCAACGAAAAAGACATAGCAAAGACTGTTATCTCTGACTTCTTCCGCTCATTAACTAATACTTATGCTTTCTTCACTCTGTATGCAAATATCGATAACTTCACAGGTGAAGAAGAGTTCATAACATACAACGAAAGACCAGAAATCGACAGATGGATCCTTTCCCTCGTGAATTCATTAATCAAGAACTTCATTGAGTATATGGAAAAATACGACGTTACTAAGGCTTTCCGCACAGTGCAAGACTTCGTAATAAATGATCTATCTAACTGGTACATTCGCAGAAATAGAAGAAGATTCTGGAAAGGCGAAAAAGACGCTGATAAGATAGCTGCATATCAAACACTTCGCGAAGTAATGATGAACGTAATCTCCCTAATGGCACCGCTTGCTCCATTCATCTCTGAAGCTCTCTTCCAAAGACTGAAAGCAGCTGGCGACCCAGAATCAATTCACTTAATGGACTTCCCTACTCCAAACGAAGAGCTTATCTCTCACGAGTTAGAAGTAAGAATGGAACTCGCACAGAAAATCGTTAACCTTGCTCGCTCTCTGCGTGAAAAATCAAAGATTAGAGTGCGCCAACCTCTAAGTAAGATACTCGTTCCTGTGCTCACTCCGGAAGATAGACGCAATATTCAATACTTCGAAAATATCATTCTCGAAGAGCTGAATATCAAAGGCATTGAATACGTAAGTGGTGATATGGATATTCTGCGTAAATCCGCTAAAGGTAACTTCAAAGTTATCGGTAAGAAATACGGAAAGAATACTCAGCACGTAGCTAATGCTATAAAAGAATTAACTAACTCACAAATCAATGAGTTAGAAAAGATTAAAAAGCTGGCTATCAAAGCAAATAACGAAGATATCACTATAGACTTAGAAGACGTGGAAATCATGAGCCAGGACATCGAAGGATGGCTCGTGGCTTCCGAAGGTGCTATCACTGTGGCTCTCGATACTCACATAAGCGAAGAACTCCTCTCCGAAGGTATCGCAAGAGAATTAGTGAATAGAATCCAGAATTTACGTAAATCAAGTGACTTCTTAGTAACTGATAGAATCTCAATTAAGATGGATGCAGACGCAGAACTTGCAAAGCATATTAATTCACAAATCGAATACATTAAGAATGAAGTATTGGCGAATGAATTAACAATTTGCAATAATAACGGCACAGAAGTCGATATTGATGAATTTAAAGTGAAAATTGAAATTCAAAAAATTTAAGTTTTCATCAAAATAAATATTAACTTAAATAGTTAACGCTAAATAAAGAATATTAACAACTTATTATAAAGGCTGAATTATGGCTACGAAGACTAAAAAAGAACTTTCGGCTGAAGCTGAAGAACCGAAAAAGAAAGCTCCGGTTAAAAGAAAGAAGAAAGATCCAGATGCTGTGCCACGTCCTGATATCGCTGCTAATAACATAGAAGAATTAGTAAGCAAGGCAAGCCAAAGCGAAGCAAAGGAAGTAAAAGCAAAGCCAGTAGAGGAAACCGTCGAATACATAGACGGAGAAAGCTACGCTGGACCAAGATATTCTGACGAAGACCTGGAAATCTTCCGCCAGAATATCCTAAAGGCTAAAAAAGAAGCTACTGAAGAACTCCGTATGCTAAAAGAACGCCTTGACGATTACCAAAGCGGGGATAATGCAGGTGATAGCAATATCTATTCTATGCACATGGCAGAGCAAGGTCCGGAAGCCCTCGAGCAAGAAAAGACTTTCGCACAGGTTCACAGAAATAGCGAATATATCAAGAAATTAGACGATGCCCTTGCACGCATTAAAGATAAAACTTATGGTATATGCAGAAAATGCAAGTGCTTAATCGCAAAAGAAAGATTACTCGCTGTGCCTGTAACTACTCTCTCTGCTTCGTACAAAATACACAGCAGATGCCCTGAAGATGGAATCGACAGAATAGAACCAATCAAAAAGTAAGTTTTGATGAGAACGCAAAAACAATTCTGTATCATCGGACTCGGTTATTTCGGTATGAACTTGGCTACTATCCTTAGTAAGGAAGGAGCCGAGATTCTCGCAATTGATAATAACCCCGAAAGAATAGATGAAATTAGCGAAATCGTAACGCATGCCGTCTGTATGGACTCTACAGACGAGCGTGCCTTACGCAGTTTGGGCTTGTTGGATATGGATGCGGTAATCGTTGCTATCGGCGAGGACTTCGAAAGTTCCATAACCACTACGGCTATTCTGCAATCTATTAACGTTAAGAAAATCTATAGCCGAATTGTATCCCCCATTCACGAGCGACTCCTCAGGCTTATGGGCGTTGCTGAAATGCTTATGCCAGAGGCAGAGGCGGCCGGACACCTTGCTTCTCGCCTTCTGCTGGACGGCATTATCGGCTCCTTTGCCATCGGCGAGGAATACGGCGTGTTTGAAATCCCCGTGCCAGAGCATTTCATAAGAAGTTCCATCATAGAGACTAATATCCGCGAGAATCATAAACTGAACATCGTTACCATAAAGAAGGTGAACAAAGATGGCTTCAATAATATGATTCAGAGCGATAACGTCAGAGTTACTGGTGTGCCTTCTCCACATACTATATTAGAAGAAGGCGATATACTCGTTGTGTTTGGTAAAGAGAAAGATGTAAAGCATTTACTTAGTTTGAAGTGAAAAGAATAATCAAACAGATACTATCTCTACTCTCTATTTCAATTCTTAGTATTAATTCAAGTCTTTTAAACGCTGAGAGTTATGTGGATATTCGTAATATCGAAGCACTTAATAGCAGTGCCGATGACTTTGCGCCACAGCTCTACAAAAATACACTATTCTTTAACTCCGAAAGAAGCGGAAAAAGTTTATTTTACACCTCGCAGCTTGGAAAAACCTTTTCCGAAGTTCAGCTCGCCAAAGGAAAGCTGAACTCACCCGACGAAAACCAAGCCTATATTTACTTTGAAACTCCAAGTGAAGCGATAATCTCTAAATTCACGCAATTTGATTCTCGCTCGAACCTGAACCTATATAAGGTTAACTATAACCACTCTTTCTCCTCACCCGTGCCTATTAACAATATTCGTCGGAATAACTTTATTTCGCAAGTTAGTAGCACGCACGATTCCAAGTATTACTATTTCGTTGCCGATTTAGGCGATATCGATAAGAATACGGATATCTATTACACGCTGAAAACGGACTATTTCAATGAGTATTCCCCACTTAGCGAGATTTGCTCGCCAGAATCGGAGATTACGCCATTTCTTAAGTCTATTGACACGCTTTATTTCGCATCAAATGGGTTGGGCGGAAAGGGCGGTTTCGACATTTTCCGTAGTGTCTGTATTGATGGCGTTTGGCAGCGTCCGCAAGCTATAGACGAGCTGAATACTGAATATGACGAGTCTGATTTCATCATCATTAATGATACTATGGCTGTATTTGCCTCGAACAGACCAGGCGGAAAGGGTGGCTTAGATCTATATGCTGCAAGTATTAAGCGAGCGAAAAGCCAGCCAGTCGCTACTCAAGTGAGTAAAGATGTGATGCTGCATATTCATCAATTTTCTGATGAAATAGTAAGCATAAATAAAAATATTATAAGGACTTACGAACAAACGAGCGCTGGCATCAACTTAAGCGAGAAGGTGCAATATGAGTTCCAGCCTAAGCAGATTTCGTGCTTTGTGGAGCATAGCGATAACTTCTCCGCGAGTGCTATTTCACTTTATGCGAATGCCGAGAAAGTGAATACTAAGCTATCTATAAGCAATAACCAAATTGATATTGACTTAAGCAAGATAGATGCTATAAAAAGCGGAATTGACGAGCTGGTACTGTCATTAGAGATTGAATATAATGGCGGGAATAAATCCCAGCAGGCAACGCTAAACATTAACGAAAATGAGGCTATTTCATACGCCCAAGAAGAGTATAAATCTATTACTTATAAGAAGCTTATGCTTACTGACTTAAGCAAAGAGGCTATCGCAAAGGTGGTGGATTACTTCTCTGGAGCGGGCTTATCTCCTCAGGTGCTATTGCTTAATCGCAGTGCATCTGGGAAGTCCACTGAGCTGAAGGAGGCATTATCTAAGCTGAATAAAAAAATAAGCGTCGAGCTTACTGATTCGAAGACGACACTACTCTTTAAGTAGTATATTTTGTAAGTAGTTAGCATACATCAATTTAGTTTATGGTATGCATTTTTTTATATCTATACCACTACATACAAAAAAAAGTCCCAAAAGGGACTTTCGTGGGCGAGGAGGGAGTCGAACCCCCGACCCCCTGCTTGTAAGGCAGGTGCTCTAGACCAACTGAGCTACTCGCCCGGTTTAAAGGCATAAAATGATTGTACAGAAAGAGGGACTCGAACCCTCACGGCTTTAAGGGCCACTGGATTTTGAGTCCAGCGCGTCTACCAGTTCCGCCATTTCTGCTTACCTTTTAGAAATTTTGCATTTCTGGTAATTCGCAATATTTCAACTTACTGCTTTCGTGGGCGAGGAGGGAGTCGAACCCCCGACCCCCTGCTTGTAAGGCAGGTGCTCTAGACCAACTGAGCTACTCGCCCCTTTGCAATTGCTATCAGCAATTAAGAGAATACAAACTTACGGCATTTTTCGATAATATGCAAATCTTTTTTTCATTTTTATTGATTTTTCTCGATTTTTCTCAAAATTACTTGCTTTCGCCGATTATTTCGCATTTTTCCTTCAAAATTTATAATATCCCCTCGCCTATTTCGTTAATACTGACATTGATATAGGGTCTTGCAGATATATTAAATTTGATATGGCAAGACACGATATACATACTAAACTTATCCTGCTTGGGAGCATTCCGCCACTCACTATCCTTGCGAGTAGCGTGCTATGCCCTATCTCCAGCCTTATCATTTTTTCTAATAATCGAAAATTAACTATGCTATGGGACTATCCGGTTGTCCTTAGCTGATATTTTATTATTCATAAGTACATTAAATAACAAAAGATTATGGAAAAACTAAAAACAGAACACATAATTGATTTACCTGAAACTATGCTTATCACCCTCT
>JBHADY010000160.1:0-10020 GCA_041855325.1 Ignavibacteriota bacterium | reverse complement strand
GAATGCACCGACAGAGTAAGCGAATCTTACATCTTGGAATGGCTTGTCGTGGTTTGCCATCATTGAGCTTGTTCCCAAAGCAACTCTCGGACCATATACCATTTTAGAGAATAGCCCATCTTGAGCGAAAGAGTTAGAAATAGCGAAAACGCTAATGATGAGGGTTAATAAGATCTTTTTCATCTGTAAATCATTTTGGTTATATTATAAAAATGTGTGTTGTAAATGTACCTACGTGTGGATTATTATAAGTTTCAAAAAAAGTGAAATAAATTCAGAATAAATGAATGCGTGATTTTGCGTGTAATACATATATGGAATTTATGTAAAAAAATGCAGATATTGAAAAATATCTGCGTTTTTTTTATAGTTTACTCCACCACGAAGCCCATTTGATAGAAGTTATTCAGAGCCGCAACAGGCTTCATCTTGATGTTAAATGAAGATGTGAACTCTAAATACGCCTTGAACTCGTGCAGAGGAACGTTAAATTCATCGAAAATGATAATGTCGCCCTTCTTAAGCAGGGGGTAAATCTGCGTGAGGGAGTATAAAGTAGATGTGTATAAATCCGCATCGAAGTGATAAACGCAAGTTCTGTTTTTCCTTAAGATATCCCTGTTCTCATCAATGAACTTATTCAGCGTGTGCTGAAATAATCCCTTAATGAAGTGAGCACGCTCGTCATCGACTTGGGGGATATTCGCGTGCATATCCCCAGCTTTATAGAAACCCCACTTCTCTGGCAGCCCTTCGAAAGTATCGAAGCCGAAGAAGTGCGAATCAGCATTCTTATTATTATTCAGCCACCACTTAAAGGCGTGCCCCTCGAACACACCAAACTCAATATAGCACATCTCATTATTCACTAAGTCGAACTTATCGGAGAAAAACTTATACATCACCGGACGCGAGTAGTCGTCACGCACGGGACGATAGAAGTCATTCAGCTCCAATTGAGCTTTATTCTTCCTTATCCATGAGCTGAGCTTCGCGAAATAATACATCTTATTGAATATCTTATTTATCGGCTGGAAGATGAGCAAAATGGGAATGAATAAAAGCAGGTCTTTTATGAACTTGAATATCTTAAACATAGCTTATTTAGTACTTGTCGTTATCGATTGCAAAGTTTTGTGAATGAAGAGAATTCAGACGATAACATATAAATTATATTGCTATGACGCTACTGAGGTGATTTTTTTTCTTTTTTCTTTGTCCCACTTTTTGTAATTTGATGCTCTTACTATTTGAATAAGCAATTGAAAAATAACTATCAGTTGAAAGAATAATTATCAGATTAGATAACATAATTATCAATTGAGATAGCAATCAAAATGAAGAACGAAGAAAAATTCATGGAATTGTTCACGCCACAGAAGAGCAAACTTTGGCGCTTTTGCTTATCCATAAGCAAGACGCGTGATAATGCTATGGATCTGCTGCAGGACACCATAGAGCAGGCTTTCCTGCACTTTGGTGAGCTCCGAAGTGAGCAGGCATTCCTAAGTTTTCTCTTCACAATTGCCTCGCGAATTAACATACGAAATAGTAAAAAGCATCAAGACATCTATGAGTTAGACGAGCAAGTAATCGACTCCCTCGTCGATAGAGACACCTCGCCGGAAGATGCAATGGACATAAAAATACTATACGAATGCTTAAATTCAATGAAATACGAGCAGAAAGAAGCGATAATCCTATGCGAAATAAATGACTTATCGCACCAAGAAGCTGCTCAGGTGCAGGGCATCTCGCTCGATGCCTTCCGAAAGCGGCTCTATCGAGCCAAGAATAAACTCCGAGAGTTAATGCTCCCAGAGGAGAAACAAATAGAACAACACAATTCAATTAATGAAAGTAAAGAATATCAGTTTAAACAAAATCAATTAACGGTGAAAGGCAATGAAGGACTTAGATAAAATAATAGCTGCAGCGAAGAAACAGACTCCGCCTGAGTTCCCTTTTTCCGATGAGGAACTAAATGGTATTCTGAGCAAAGCAAATAAAACAAAAATAACTGATTATTCAAAAAGTAAAACTATTAGTAAAGGAGTAAAAGCAATGACTATTAGCGGAATTACTTTATCGCTGGTGCTGGGAATATGTATGCTCTTCAGCGGAAATAGCGATATAGACCAAGTAAAAACAGCAATTAAAGCTGTTAATGCTACAGAAGTAAGCAAAGAGGCGCAAGGTGTTATTTTGTCGCAAGCGAATAAGACTTCACAATCTAATGCTACTACACAAGGTAGTACTAATACACAATCTAATACTAATGCAAAGTCCAGCACGAAAGCAGAGAGCAAAGAAAGTGAAGCGGGCGACGATACTGACATAGATGGAGAAATCATAGAATGCCAATTGAATTCAAATGGAACTATGCAGGTTGTTCCTCTCGGAATGACCAAGAGGTCATCTTCGCCGGGAAAGGAAAGCTTCGAATTTAATGTACTTCCCGAAGAGAAGGAAACTGATATTTTGGATATGTTGCGAGGAGATGGGCCCCCAAAGATTGACACGAATACTTTCGAGCTTAAGGGCAATGTGCTGCACATCTATGTTCACGACAAGGAAAAAGTGAATGCTCAAAGCGAAGCTATTATGCTAAACTCAGAGGAAATGGAAAAGCTGAACGTCTTCCCAACAGAATGCGGTTTTAGTATGATAAATTCTGGTTACCACAACTTAGCTGGCAAAAAACAAGACTACGATAGGGATTCTGTGCTTGCTGCTGGATATGAAGCAGAAGGCGGACACTATGAGTTTAAGCATTATATAACAGCTATAGAAAGGAAAACAGATTTAATAAAGAAAATGCCAGATATGCCTTCTCTATATGATCTTCATATTATGCCCGGAGCTACCACTATTATCTATCGCGATGTGGAGAATGACCGTCTGTGCATTAGTAACTTCAACTCCTATTATTCTAATTGTTTCTATAAAGATTACAAAGAAGCACACCGCTATTATGGCACTCCTCCGAATGAATTCAATGCGCTAAATTGGTTAGTAATGAATAATAGCACTATATTCCCGAAATTAGAGAAAATAGTATATCACTATGATAGCAAAGATGTAGATATGGCTAAGTTCTTTAAATACATCGCATCAGTCTTTATGAAGGCAAAGGCTGACGACAAAGAGGAACTTTGTTTGTTGATTCAATACATTAAATCCAGCAACTTGAAGAAATCCCTGCCTGCACGTTATGCAAATATGCCAACTTATGACGATATGTTCAGAGATTACGTAGCAAGCGATAGATTAGCTGAAATTAATGCACATATTAAATCCGAATTAGCAAATGCTAAGAATGTCTGCAACAAAGAAACTCCAGATCCTACATTCGATGATACAGATAAAGAAGTGCTCGAGCCGTTTGCTGGAATGAGATACTTAGAGCTAACTCCAAAGGAGTTGGAAGCATTGGGTATATACATAACTCCTAATAATTCATATATTTACTCTACTAATACAGTAGAGCCAAAGTATATTAATAAATCGAAAAGAGTGGCATTAGCTAAGTATGGATATGATACTACTCAAGCAAAAGTAACTGCTCTATACAAGTATAAAATATGCGACTATACAGAACGCTTCGGCACAAAAGAGGAAATCATAGATAAAGCTATAGAAGCAATAACTGATGGCACTGAAAAGTTCGATCTAATGCTATTCTTCGCTGATATTGACTCAGTGAGAATGGATAAAGAGCTGAGTGGATATACAACAACTGTAGATTCTATGAAGATGCGCAAGCACTCCCCAGAGTTGACAGATTTTATACTAAAAAACAAGTATAATATAGACACAAGAAGCTATGTATTCAAGTACTTAGAGGATCAATATAGTAATCACTTCTGCAAAGATGATAGCAATGATGGTTTCGGTCTGCAAAATGCGAGCGAGGTAGGTAAGTACGTAGTTACTAATGATAATAACTTCCTCATTGGTCTCCGCAGAGACGACAATATTAATTGTCCTACCTTTGTTACTAAGAATTCAAATTTGTACTGGACTACTGAAAATATACAAGAAAAATATGATGGTTTAAGTTTCTATGTTACGTTTAATAATAATACTGAGTACCTGACAACTAATAGAAAGAACATTGCTCCAATTAGATACAATATGAATAGATTACTCGCAAGTGGCGATACTTTGCAGATTGCTACTGTAGCATACTTCTATATTACTCATGATTTCGTTAGCAAATTGCCAGAGAGATTCCGCGCCGACTTATACAAAGAACTGGATATTATGGGCAGAGTAACTCGTGGCGAGCTATTGGAAGACCAAGTCTGCAACGAAATAGAAAAGACTGAATCATACTTCGGGCTATGCACAAATGATATGGACTTATTCAAAGAATTTAATGGCTGGGTAGCCGAAGAAAGCGTAGGAAATGTATTGAAGGTGAAATTCAGAATGAAAGATCCAACTGTAATGGGCATTAAGCTATACAATGTGCAGGGCAAGTTAATGAAGGCCTTCGAGGAAAAGGAATATGATACTTATTGGTCAGAAATGGATTACTATAGTCCTGAAATTGTTCCCGGTGTGTATGTAATGCACTTCCTCGCGAAAGACGGCAGAAAATACACTAAGAAGTTCGTAGTGAAATAATAGTTTTCATATACATATATAATTGTTTTTCATAATAGGTTCATTCATTATAGATTAGTTTATAAAATAGTGAATAAAGGAGAAAATCCCCTTTGTCTGCGAAAAGCGGGCGAGGGGGATTTCTTTTTGCTTGATAGCAATGTGAGCAAAAAATGCTGTTTAGATTTTCACAGCTCAATTAATTTTCGTAAATTGCAGTCCGAAACAAAGTGTAAAATATCATTTCTGCGAGATAAACACTTCCGCAAAAGTGATATGTAATATGAAAAGTGAATAGATCGATTGGCTATTCTCTTATATATCAATATAATAGACGAATTTAGATGGCTGAGAAAAAACAAAAGAAAGCAGCCGGAAAATCAGAAACCGAAAACAGCAAAAAGAGCAAAAAATCTGTCGCAGAAGACAGGCAAAAGGCTAAAGATACAAGCAAATTAAAAGAGATGAAGAAAGTGGCTGAAAAGAAGAACAAAGCCACTGCGAAAACAATGAAATCGGGAAAAGCTGAAGCTCCGGAAACCAAAGCGCCAAAGGCGAAAACCTCTACGAAAAAAGATAAAGCTAAGTCTGAAGCAGTTCAGAAAGAAGACTATATCGTGATTAAATCCAGCGAAAAGACTAATAAATTAATAGAAAAGACTAATAAGTCCGCTGAAAAAACGAAAAAGCCTGCAGAGAAATCTGCACCGAAAGAAGACTATATCGTTATTAAATCCGTGGAAAAGCCGGCGAAGAAGGTGAATGAATTTGAGGAAATATTATTCCCCGCTAAGGAAATATTGCCTCATGAACAAGAGAAACAAAAGCCCGCACATAAGCAGGTGAAACCTACCCAAAAGGCGAACCCAAGACAGGTAAAGCAAGCTCTTGCAAATCAGAACCAGCAGGGCAGGCAATCCCAAAAGCAGAAGCAAACAAAGAAAAAGGCAGACGCTACTAAGCAGAAGCTGTATACTAACTTGCATAATGTAAACCTGCAGACTGTGATTGACTTGCCGAAAGCAAGCGATATACTCGAATTGCCGAAAGCAGAGCAACTGCTTAAGCAATTGCCGAATTTGCTGGATATGCCGAAAGTCCCAACTGTGGCGAAGCTCCCGGCTTCACAAAACTTGCCAAAGCTGAAGCACTTGCCTAAGTCTAAGCAAGTAAAGGAATTGCCTAAAACCAAAGAACTCCCGCAACTCCCAGCGAAAAGCGAAGTAAAGCTAATTGATAAGCGAGAAGATGGCTACGTGGCTATGCTGCCAAGTGGCGATACTCTGACTGCAGAAGCTACTGCTATGCCGGAGGATAGTGAAGCAAAAGCTAAAGCAGAGCCAGCTGATAAGTCCAAACAAAAGCAAAGCAAAAATGCCAAGAAGGACAAAAAGCAGGAAACAAAGAAAACTGCCGACAAGAAGAAGGCTATATACTTCTCCTTCATTAACTTAGCTCCTAAGAGTGCTAACCAAGTCTCTCTGAATAAAGTAAAGCAAGTCTTTGGCGAAACGGAAGATAGCTCGGCTATCGAAGTGGCGAAGAAAGAGAACCCAGACTTCCTCCCTCGCAATTTCTATGGTCGTTATAACTTCATTGATATGCGCACCAAGTCGCTGATGTATCAAAAACGCGTGATAGTGAATCCTGTCTTTACTTATGCCCCAGAGGTGAGCATAAACAAGTATAAGGAGCAGGAAGGTGATAAGCCAGCACCAGTGCAAGAGGAAGTTAAGTATGAGATTACTTTGGATAATCCTCTGCTGAAGGTGGAATTTTATTCTAAGAATAAGAAGTTCGTATTCCCAAGCGATGCCATAGCCGAAGCTCCTACTGAAGCTCCGAAGGACGCCAAGGCTAAGAAGTCTAAAAAGAAGAATAAGTACGAAGAAGAAGCTCTCGCCCTGAAGAACGAGGCGATAGTCCTTCCGCCTGAGGATTATATAAAGTATACTTTCCCAGAACTGGAAGAGGAGAGAGAAAAGAACAAGGAAAAAGCTCATCGCGAGGTGCGTTTTACGCATATTAATCCAGAGCATAAGCTGATATTCAGCGAGAATATGAATGCTGATATCCGCGCCACTTTAGATAAGGTGATGCAGGCAATGGACGAAGAATTCTCAGCGCCTGAGGGTGCGAGAATACTGCTCGCCGTGAGTGGCGGGGTGGATTCCATTGCTCTTTTGGATATATTCGCGCAGATAGCAGAAATTAAGAAATATAATATATCCGTGGCGCACTTTAATCATAATTTGCGTGGGGCTTCCAGCGACAGAGACGAAGCCGCCGTTAAACAAATATGCGATAAATACGGGATTAAGTGCTACGTCGGTAGCGAGAATATAATGAAATATGCGGCAGAAAACTCAGTATCAATAGAGCAAGCTGCCCGTATTAACCGCTATAAGATGTTCGAACGCCTTGCCGGCAACTTGAAGCTGGACTTCGTTGCCACTGCACACACGGCGGACGACTCCGTGGAAACATTCTTTCTTAACCTATTCCGTGGTTCGGGCTTAACCGGGCTTTCTGGCATTCCGCATAAGCGTTTGCTCGTGAAGACAACATATATGATACGTCCGCTTATAGACTTAAGCAAAGAAGACTTAATCCACTATGCGAAATTGCGCCAATTGCCTTGGAACGAGGACGAAAGCAATTCGCTAACTCATTACACACGCAATAAGATACGCCTCGAGCTGCTCCCTCAGATTATGAATGAGTACTCTCCAGCTATATTCGATGTGATTAACCGCACTGCGAGACTAATCCGCGGAGCTGATGAGTTCATCAGCGATTATGTGCAAAATGCCGTTGAATCGCTTATTCGCGATAGACGCAAGGATAGATTCTATATATCCATTCCGCAACTGCAGACTTACTCTGAGTATATTCAGGGTGAGCTGATTCAGGGACTACTCTCCTTCGTGTTTAAGACTCTGCCATTCGGCGTGAAGACTATAGATAGGATTATGTCTCTATGCGAATCCCCTGTGGGTTCAACTTTCAATGTGAATAAGCAAATTTATGTGATTAAAGATAGAAATAAGCTGATATTCGCTCTGCGAAATGGTGCTGATACTGTCAATATGAACATAGACAAAATAAGCGAAACTGAGCTTCCACTCGGCAAGTTGGTAATCAGCAAAATACAAAGGAACAAAGTGGAATACACTCGCGATCCGAATATAGAGTTCGTCGATGCGGACTTATTGCCACTGTCGCTGAACGTGCGCAATTGGCAGCCGGGCGATGTGTTCAAACCGCTAGGAATGGACGGCACTATGAAGGTGAGCGACTTCCTAACTAACCAGAAAGTATCCATAATTGACAAGCAAGCGGTAGTAGTTCTTTCTACTAAATCGGAAATTATATGGGTGGTGGGACGCCGCCTGAGCAATGACTATAAGGTGAATCCACTCACTCGAAATGTACTAAAGTTAGAATTTATTCCCTCTAAGAAGTAAAGATAATCATATATTAATATAAGTAAAGAATGAGCATAATAGAAGCAATAATATTGGGCATAATACAAGGGCTATCCGAGTTCCTGCCTATCAGTTCCACTGCACACCTTACCCTTGCGGGACACCTTTTCGGGCATATAGATAAGACTTCCCCCGAGCAGTGGACTGTATTTATTGCTACTATTCAGCTGGGTACTTTGCTTGCCGTGCTGATATATTATGCTCGCGAAATAGTGGACATCCCCACTGCCTTCCTAAAGGAAAACCTAAGCAAGGCTCGTTTGCCGATTAAACAGCAAAGCGAAAACTCGCGTATGGGTTGGTACATCATTCTCGGCAGTATGCCTATCGTGATAGTCGCCCTATTGATGAAGAAAGTAATAGAAGGGGAATTCACCAAAGACCCGCTCGTTATTGCTATTAGCTTAATCACACTGGCGATTATACTCTTCATCGCAGAGAAGATGGGTAAATTTACCAAAGATACAGCTAAGATAAGCATAAAAGATGCTGTGCTAATCGGCGCTGCTCAGTGCTTAGCACTAATACCGGGGGCATCACGCTCTGGTACGACTATGACTGCTGGTATATTCCTCGGGCTAAGACGCGACACAGCTGCTAAGTTCTCCTTTTTGCTAAGTATTCCTGCTATTTTGGGTAGCGGAGTATTGGAGTTCGTGCAGAGCTTAAAGTACCTAACCTCAGCGGATTTGCTTAGTGTATCCATTGCCACTTTGGTATCAGCCATCAGCGGATATGCCTCTATCGCTTTCTTAATGAAGTTTTTAAAGAGTCACAATACATATTCTTTTATCATTTATCGTATAGCGCTCGGTATATTGATAATATCAATACTGATTATATAGAATACGCAATAAAATAAAACATAACTCACTGCGTTTGTAGTTTCTACATAACTATTGTTTCTAATACTCTAACAAGGAAACTCAAATGGAAAAACACACTAGAACGATAAAAAACATAATGATACTATTCCTAATAGTAGTCGTTTTTTTGATTATGGGAGCGCTATCGAAGATACTTATTCCGCTCTTTTTGGCTATTCTCTTTGCTCTGATGTTCCAGCCTATAGTGAATGGGATGCGTCATATTAAGTTTCCTGTGTTCATAATCATACCTCTTATTTATATTATTACTTTGGGCGGGGTTTACCTCGTTTCCAGTGTGATGTATAGCACGGGGGTAACTATAGCAGATGAGCTGCCCTACCTCGGAGAGAAATTCACTGAAAAGCTTACTGCTGGAGTGAAGCTATATAATGACATTACCGGTAGCCACGTGAAAGCGAATAACCTCGTTAATAACATTATGAAGCAAGTAGACAGAGCTACAATCGCACAATATGCGGGAATGGCTGCCTCAAGGATTACTTCCTTCACCAGCGACTTCGTGATGTTTGCCCTTTATTATTTCTTAATCCTTGCCGGAATGCCGCGATATAAGGAGTTCGTGCGTTTCGTCGGTGGGGAGAAGAATGGCGATACTTTATTAGAGAATTACGAGAAAATTCATAAGTCCATAGTTAACTATATGATCTATAAGTCATTGATTAACTTATTCTTGGGCGCTTGTGTGTATTTTATTTGTATATTCTTCGGAATAAAATTCGCTCTTTTCTGGGGCTTTTTGATGTTTATTTTCCACTTTATCCCTACTGTCGGTGCTGTGGTTGCTACAGTTCCGCCAATTCTTATGGCTCTGCTTCAGTTCGACAACTTAGCACCAGTGCTAATCATAGTAATTGCCTTATTCGGTCTTCAGTTCGTGGTGGGCAACATCTTAGAACCGAAGTTAATGGGCAAGCAACTTAAGATTAACACAGTTAGCGTATTATTCGGCTTAGTTCTTTGGGGTTCTATTTGGGGAGTAGTTGGTATGCTCTTATCAGTACCATTAATGGTATTGATGAAGTTAATTCTCG
>JBHADY010000159.1:0-6806 GCA_041855325.1 Ignavibacteriota bacterium | reverse complement strand
TGCTCAAAAATGGCTAAAAGACAGGAAAGAGCGAGAATTAATCAGTGATGAAATAGAGCATTATCAGAAAATTATTTGTGCTTTGAAGCAAACCATAGACATTATGGAACAAATAGATGAACTGATATAATGAAGATTTTTTATAGGTTAGAAAGCTAAAAAGTGATTATACTAAAAAAGCTCAGAAACTTCATTCTGAGCTTTTCGTTTACTCTTAATTAAGTCTGAATCACATAAACCTGCCTTCTGCATCGCCACGCCAGCCATTTTTGAACTCATTAAAGGTCTGTACTTTCTTGCCGGGGAATTGCAGTTCTAAGATTTGTACGTAATCGCTTTCGCAGCCTACTTTCCAAGCATGTTTGGTTATCTCGTATTGCTCAACTTCCAGCTTGTTGCCGGATTCTAGGTCGGCACGGAGTATCTTTACTCTCTGTCCGCGAAGCATAGTCCAAGCGCCAGGAGTAGGCGAAGTACCATTGATGAAATTTTTAACAACGCGGGCTGGCTGATTCCAGTTAATCTGGCACTGCTCTGGGAATAGCTTAGGTGCTTGTGTAGCTTCCTCGTCGGATTGCTCTTTCGGGGTGTAATTGCCCGAAGCAATAAGGTTTATAGTCTCTTTTGCGAGTATAGGAGCCAGCTCCTTTAAGTCATTATACACATCGCCAAAAGTACTTGTATTGCCTATGCGAGTCTCTTTGGTTAGGAGGATATCGCCGGTATCCACTTTTTCTTTTAAGAGGAAAGAAGTGATACCAGTAGTCTTATCGCCATTGATTACAGCCCAGTTTATAGGTGCTGCTCCGCGATATTTCGGCAAAATAGAGCCGTGAATATTGAAAGCTCCGAGTTTTGCAAGAGAGTAGATTTCCGGCGGCAAGATGCGGAAAGCCACCACAACTATGATATCGGGATTTAATTCTGTCATCTCATTGATAAAACGCTCGCTGCGAAGATCGCGAGGTTGGAGGATGCGCAAGCCAAGCTCCTCTGCCTTCACTTTTACGTCGGAAGGAAGTAGGTGTTTGCCTCTGCCTTTCAGTTGGTCTGGCAGGGTAACCACTGCCAAAACATTGTAATCGTTATTCAGTGCTTCAAGAGTGGGAACAGCAAAGTCCGGGGTTCCCATATACACTATACTAATGTCTTTCTTTTTCATAATTACACCTTAGATATATGCTTCTAAATCAGCTTCAGAGCTTAAGTATACATCGCGAGATTTGCTTCCTGCGTGCGGACCGATAATCCCTGCAGCTTCCAATTGATCGATAATCTTCCCAGCGCGAGCATATCCTATACCAAGGCGACGCTGCAATAGCGATACAGAGGCGTTTTGCAGATTCACCACGACGCGGGCAGCATCTGCGAAAAGGGCATCTCTATCGCCAGCATCTAGTTCGTCCATTTCGTCTGGTTCTTCCATAATGCTCGGAAGCATATATGGTTCGGAATAGCCCTGCTGAGCACCTATAAAGTCGCACAAAGCGCCTACTTCGTCCGTGCTGATGAATGCATTCTGAATACGCAGTGGCTTAGTCGCACCAGCCGGAGCGAAGAGCATATCGCCGTTGCCGAGTAGCTTTTCTGCGCCTATCATATCAAGGATAGTGCGAGAGTCTATCTTAGTAGCTACTAAGTATGAGGCGCGAGCTGGAATATTGGACTTAATCAGCCCGGTGATGACATTCACCGATGGTCTTTGCGTAGCCACGACGAGGTGGATACCCACGGCACGAGCCAGCTGAGTAAGGCGGATAATCGGGGTTTCCACTTCCTTTTTGCCGGTGAGCATTAAGTCCGCCAATTCATCAACAATACACACAATATACGGCATTCTGCGATGTATCATATTGTCTGTATCCTTTATAGAGCCATTATCTATTTTTTTATTGTAATCTTTTATATTTCTTTCTTTTGCATCGGCTAAAATATAATAGCGATTATCCATTTCCTTGCAAAGGGCATTCAGCACGACGATGGCATCTTGTGGCTCGGTGATGATAGGCGACTTTAAGTCGGGCGAGATCGCTAAGTAGTGATTTTCCAATGCTCTATATTGATTTAGCTCTACTTTCTTTGGGTCTATGATTACGAACTTCAGGTCGCGTGGGTGCAACTTATATAGTAGTGAAGCCATAATTGTGTTAATACCAACTGACTTACCAGAGCCAGTAGCACCTGCTATTAGTAAGTGCGGGAAAGTGGAGAGATCGCTAATATAGACCTCTCCGCTAATAGTTTTACCCAAAGCTATAGGCAGAAGGAATTGATTATCTTGGAACTTAGGCGATTTTAGCAAGGAGCTGAAACGCACCATTTGTGGCTTTTTATTTGGTATTTCTATGCCCACAGTGCCTTTGCCCGGAACTGGCGCAATGATTCTTATACCTTTAGCTTTCAGTGCCATGGCGATGTCATCAGACAGGTTAGCAATACTGCTAACGCGCACTCCCTCTGCGGGGGTGAATTCATACTGAGTAACCACTGGTCCCGGCGTGATTGATAGATTATCTATCTCTATTCTGAAAGTAGCCAGCTTTTCCTTCAAGGTTAGTGCATTTTGCTGAAGTTCTTCTTCATCCAGCTCTATGCTTGCATTATCTACGTTTAGAAGATCTAATTTAGGAGGAGTAAACTTAATATCTTCATTTAAAGTTGTCGTGGAGATGAGAGAAGGCGGAATATGCGCAACTTCTTCATTCTCAAGAGGATCGCTAACGTATAAGTTAAGCGTCGCACTCGATGCGCCAGCCACTGGAGCCACAGGAGTAGCAGCTATTGCTGGTTCTGGATGCATTATTTCTGCGGGAGCTTCATTAATATGCACTTGTGGAGGAGTGATAGGCTCAGCTTCGTTTATATATTGCTCATCTTCTTGAGGTTCATCTATATCATCAATAGGAGTATCGAGAATTACTTCCTTAGTATATGGGGGGATTTCCTCTTCTAAAGGATATGTCTCTTCCTCTGCCTTTTGTGTGAAGTCAATATTTATGGACTTAGCAGGAGCTGGCTCTGAATTAGGATTACGCACACCTATGAATGGCTCGTCTTCCACATCATCGTAGCTGTCTTCATCGTCTAAGTACTGCTCAGCTTGGTGAGTGAACTCCATAGTTTGAAGAATAGTTCGAGCAGCGCCCTTTGTATTCTCATTAGGGAAGTTAATAGTCGTTTGCAGTGGCTCTTCCTCGTCTGTAATAGCTTGATTTATAGGTGCTTTGCTATTTGGAACAGCTTGCTTAGCGGCAGGCTTGTTTATAGTTGATGATTTAGTTATCGACTTATCATCTGTAGGGTCTGTATTGGTTTCATCATCATCGCTATCTATAGAATCGCGTCTCGTATAATCGCGTATAGCCTTATATGGAGAAGTGATAAACGAAAGCTTATCTTTTACTTTATCTTTATCTATCTCCATTTCAGAGACTTTATTCAGTGCATTTTTAGTGCGAGTGAACTCAAACTTAAAGCCCCAGAAGAAAGTAGCAAATACAGTAAAAGCATAGAGCAACAATGAGCCGAAGCTACCAAGTATGCTGTATAGAACAGAGGAAATGTAGTATCCAACTGTGCCGGAAAGCTCTTTTGGCATGTCGGGGATCCATACCTTGGATATAGTCCCCATTAGCCCAGCGAAAGTCAGAGCAAGTATAGCCACGAATGAAGTGTACTTATATGTTTTTTCTTGTATTCTCTGATACTTAAAGAGTTCAAATGCCCAATAAAATAATACAATAGGGAAGACAAGCACCGCCAAGCCAAAAGTGGAGTTATATAGGTAATTCGCAATGAATGCGCCTATTAATCCGAGGAAGTTATTGGTCTTCTCGGCTCGTGCTATGACTTCGTCGTCTGCGCGGATTAGCCCGAGCAGGTCTTTTGCGCGAATATCAAGGAATGCTTCATCGGTTGAGGAATAGGAGATTAAGGCAATGAATATGAAAAAGGCAAACGCAGCGAGGAATAGAGCCAAAATCTTAATATTTCGCCTATATTGCTCGTCGAACTGCTTAGTGGCAGTCGCCGGTTTTTTATCTTCTTTATTCGAGCCTCTCGGCGGATTCGCCTTGGGCTTTGGTTTTTTATTGTTGGGGTTTGGCACTCTGTGAATTACTACCCCCGAATTATTCTTTGCCATTGCTCTTCCTTTATTAAAGTATTCCTCTATCTAATAATCTTATTTCTCTGCCTTTATGCTATTGCCAGAAATTATCGGCACTACTGGATATTTGTTATTAGTTAGGCAGATGTCTATATCTTCGCCCATTCCGATTTCTTGCAAGTGCTTGCTGTGGTCGCGAGTTTTAATGAAGTTCAACAGGTTATCTTTGTGCGTATCGTATAGGTTTTTTGCAACTAAAGCGGAGTCGCTCATATCGCAAATACCGAATGAACCGCCTATTTTATCAATAATAGCCCCAGCGCACAGTGCATCTTCAAATGATATTCTGCCTTCATTTCCTGCGCAAATTACGTCTATGCGGTGGAAAGGCTCTTTGATATTCTCCTTTACTAAATGAGCAAGAACAGAATCAATATTGATAAATCCGAGGACTATCTTCTGTCTTGCGTCTTTGCACTTTTGGAAAATCTGTGTGCCATTAGTGGTGGAGATAACTACGGACTTTCCGGCTATTCTATCCTCGGTGTATTCAGTTGGGGAGTTGCCCGCGTCGAAGCCCTGCAGCTTAACGCCATTTCTTTCGCCACCCAAGAAACGCACTTCGCGACTTAAATTATTATACAATGCCACGGCTTTATCCACGGAATCCACTGTGATTACTTCCTTTGCTCCGGCATAGATAGCAGCACAAACCGTAGAGCTTGCGCGCAATACGTCTATCATCAGAACGATAGAATTTTGGAACTGTAGTTCTTTTTCTGTAAAATTAGGTGATAGATATGCATCTACCTTCATCTTTATGCTCTTTTAATTAATTTACTTACATTTTCAACTCACAAAGATACGAAAAAAATGGCAAATATTATTCATTTCTAATTATATTTTCTGAGGGTATTTTGATAAGTAGAAAGAATAATAAATACTTATTTTTCTTCTTATTCGTTAACTAAAGCTATATGAATATAGAACACAGAAATATGGATTTTAATAATCTAACAATTATAGCTGGTCCTTGCTTAATCGAAGGCGAAAAAATGCTATTCGAAGTGGCAGAGACATTAGTTAAAGCAATAGAAAATAAGAATATTAACTTTATATTTAAAGGCTCATACAGAAAAGCAAATAGGACTTCTGTGGGGTCTTTCCAAGGGATTGGCGACGAAAAGGCACTCTCTTTACTCGCTGAAATTAGAAAGACTTACGGCATTCCGGTTATTACGGATTTTCACAGCGTTGAGGAAATTAAGAAATATGCGGAAATGGTCGATGTTGTGCAAATCCCGGCTTTCCTTGCAAGGCAGACAGAGCTAATCGAAGCGGCTGCGAAAAGCGGAAAAGTCGTGAATATAAAGAAAGCCCAGTTTATGGCGCCGGAAGATGCCCTAAAAGCAGCTCAAAAATCCGTGAATGCGGGCAATGATAAGGTGTTAATCACCGAGCGAGGCACTTGCTTTGGTTATCACGATTTAGTGGTTGATTTCCGCGGAATAGCCACGCTTAAGCAGTCGCAATTTCCCGTGATATATGATGCTACGCATAGCTTGCAGCAGCCATCTGTGGGGAGCGAATCCGGTGGGAAACCGGAGTTCTTGCTTCCACTTGCGAAAGCAGCCGTAGCAGTTGGTGTGAATGGGCTATTCTTCGAGACTCACCCCGAGCCGAAGACTGCTAAAAGCGACTCCGCTACCCAGCTTAAACTGAGCAAAGCCCCGGCTTTCATAGAGACTATATATGAGCTGTATAATTTCGTAAATAAAAGTAAATAGCTGTTAATGAAAAGCAAGTTAATTATATTTTTGATGGCGATTAGCGGGCTTCTGGCTTGCTCTAAGACTGAAGAGGAAGCCTTTGATCCCGGAGACTTAAGCAATAAGCCCGACCACTCGCTCGCTAATATAAACATTGATTTGGCTGATTCCACCTCGCGGAAAGCTAATATCAAGGCGGATTCCGCTTTCGTTTATCTTAAGGATAATATTACTGCTATGAAGCATAATATAGAGGTGATTATCTTTTCGCCGTCAAATAAGCCTATGCTTAAGCTCACTGCCGATAGCGTAATCATAGATGATAACACTAAGAATATGACTGCATTCGGGAAAATATTAGTTAAATCCGATGAGCAGGCAACTACTTTGCAAACCAGTAAGTTAGATTGGGACAACACCAATAGAATTGTATATACAAAAGAATACGTGAAAATTGTCTCTCCGAGGGAAGTTCTGCAGGGCTATGGATTCGAGTCGGACGAGAAACTATCATATTATAAAATTTATAAAGTAATCGGAGAACAGAAATGAAAAAGCTCTACATAGCTGGAAATTGGAAAATGAACCTAATCGCCAGCGAAGCTAAAGAACTAATAAACCAACTGAAAGCGTTAATCGCAAAGCAAGATACTTCGGGTATAGAAATTATAGCTTTCCCACCGTTTATTAACGTGGAAACTGTGGCGAGAGAAGCCGAAGGCTCGTCGGTAAAAATCGGAACGCAGAACTGCCACCACGAAAACAAAGGTGCATACACAGGCGAGGTGTCAATTCCTATGCTTAAGTACTTTAATTGCGAGTATTGTATTGTTGGGCACTCGGAACGTCGTCAATACTTCAATGAGGCTAACCAGTTTATTAATCAAAAGATTAAAGCTCTCATTAGCGAGAAGATTACTCCAATTCTT
>JBHADY010000158.1:0-3393 GCA_041855325.1 Ignavibacteriota bacterium | reverse complement strand
GAAACTACTGTAAATAGACTCTGAAGTAAGAAGAGATAAGACTATGCACATTACAGTTGCAAAAATTATGGACTGATTCATATCCTTTTTGTGTATATAAGAGAAAATCCAAGCGCCAATCCAATAAATTGCAGGAAGGAGATTAACCATGGCTATTATACCGAGAGCAGATGATAAGCCCACTCCCCCATTAAACTTAAGGAAAACATTGAATTTATGGCCGAGCAGAACGCCAAAAGTAATTACTAAAAGCATAGTATAGCTGAATGAACAAAAGCGAGGTATAATTAGTATAGGTGTAATTGCTTTAAGCAAATCAAAAAGGAAGACCAATATTCCCACAGAGAGTTTCTTTGATACGCGATAAGCATTCATAGCACCTGCACTAGTGGAGCCTTTCTCGGTGATGTCTATTCCAAATATTGTGCGAAGCATAAGCGAAGAAAATGGCACTGCTCCTATTAGATAACAAAGTATGAAAACAAAAATAAAGTCTAACATTGTATAACCTTTGATAAAGCCCTTAAAAAAAACAAATATAATATTATTTTTAGAAATAATTATAATAAATGTAGAAATACATCGTTAATATTGACTAAAAGTGATTATTAGCACTCTACGCAAAAGAGTGCTAACATTTTGGAAAGAATTACGTAATAGAAAAATACATACATAAATAACAACATTAACAATACAAACAAAAGGAATAAGTAATGAACTTAACACCTCTATACGATAGAGTAATCGTAAAATCTCAAGCGCCAGAAGAAGTAACTAAAGGCGGTATTATCATTCCTGATACAGCGAAAGAAAAACCAATGCAAGGCACTATCGTGGCTACTGGCAACGGTAAATTAACTGAAGATGGCAAAATCACTCCTCTTCAAGTAAAAGTAGGCGATAACGTGATCTATGGCAAATACTCTGGCACAGAAATCACAATCGAAGGCGAAGAATACTTAATGATGAGAGAATCAGACATTTTCGCTATTGTTAAATAATTATTGTTAAATTAAAAAAATTGGAGATATATAAATAATGGCTGCTAGATTAATTAACTTCGACACAGAAGCACGCGCAATTCTTAAAAAAGGTGTAGACCAATTGGCTGATGCTGTAAAAGCTACATTAGGTCCTAAAGGTAGAAACGTAATCATCGACCGCAAATTCGGCGCTCCTATGATTACTAAAGACGGCGTTTCCGTAGCAAAAGAAATCGAATTAGAAGACCCAATCGAAAACATGGGTGCTGCTATGGTTCGCGAAGTAGCAAGCAAAACTGCTGACGTTGCCGGCGACGGTACTACTACAGCTACTGTTCTCGCTCAAGCAATCTATCGCGAAGGCTTAAAGAACGTAACTGCTGGCGCAAACCCAATGGACTTAAAACGCGGTATCGACATCGCTGTTGCTGCTGTAACTAAAGGACTTCAAGCAATTAGCCGCGACGTAGAAGGCAAGAAAGAAATCGCTCAAGTTGGTACTATTTCCGCAAACAACGACCCTACAATTGGTAACTTAATAGCTGAAGCTATGGACAAAGTAGGAAAAGACGGCGTTATCACTGTGGAAGAGGCTAAAGGCACAGAAACTGAAATGGAAGTAGTAGAAGGTATGCAATTCGATAGAGGTTACCTATCTCCATACTTCGTTACTGATACAGAATCTATGTCTGCTATCTTAGAAAATCCATATATTTTAATCCACGATAAGAAAATCTCTGCAATTAAAGATCTTCTTCCAATCTTAGAAAAAGTATCTCAAAGCGGACGTTCTCTTCTTATCATTTCTGAAGACTTAGAAGGCGAAGCTCTTGCTACATTAGTAGTGAATAAACTTCGTGGTACTCTTCGCGTAGCTGCTGTGAAAGCTCCTGGTTTCGGCGACAGACGCAAAGCTATGCTCGAAGATATCGCTATCCTTACTAACGCTACAGTTATCAGCGAAGAAAAAGGCTATAAACTCGATAGCGCTTCAGTTGGATACCTCGGAACAGCTAAAACTGTTACAATCGACAAAGACAATACTACTATCGTAGAAGGCGCTGGCTCATCTGACGACATTAAGAAGAGAATCGCTGAAATCAAAATCCAAGTTGAAAAAACAACTTCTGACTACGACAGAGAAAAACTCCAAGAACGCTTAGCTAAACTTAGCGGTGGGGTTGCTGTTCTAAAGATTGGTGCTTCTACAGAAGTGGAAATGAAAGAAAAGAAAATGAGAGTGGAAGATGCTCTTTCTGCTACTCGCGCTGCAGTAGAAGAAGGTATCGTTCCTGGTGGTGGCGTTGCTTACCTACGTGCTATGAAAGAACTCGAAGGCTTAAAAGGACAAAATGATGACCAAAATATTGGTATTCAAATTATCCGCAAAGCTATCGAAGAACCAATTCGCCAAATCGTTACAAATGCTGGCTTAGAAGCATCTGTTATCGTTAATAAGATAAAAGAAGGCGAAGGCGCTTACGGCTTCAACGCATACGCAGAAACTTACGAAGATTTATTCGAAGCTGGCGTTATCGACCCAACTAAGGTTAGCCGCGTTGCTTTAGAAAACGCTTCTTCAGTTTCTGGTTTATTATTAACAACAGAAGTTACTATCGTAGATAAACCACAGAAAGAAGCTCCAATGCCTCCAATGCCAGGCGGCATGCCAGGAATGGGTGGAATGGACTATTAATAGATAGTTTTAGCTTGATTTAATAGATCATTAAACAATCTCAATAAAAATGGGCAATCCTCAGGAAATGGGGATTGCCCTTTGGTGTAAGTGGATAGAGTAGTTAAAGAACTATTCGACTAATTTTTTAGAATACTTGATACATGCATCCATAAAATCAGTAAAGCTACGATATGGCTCTAAAGGTTGTAAATATTTTACCTTAGTTTGCGTTACTAGGTTGCCATTATCATCGTAATATGCACCAGAAGCTTCATCTTTGACAGAAAGAGAACCAAGATTTACATCAGGAAGATATCGAGCTTCGAAAACCGAAGGTAACAAGATATCCCCAACAACGAAACAAACCCTTCGAAAGCAAATTTTAGGTGGGTCAACTTGAGCACAAATAATAGTAGTATTATCATCATGACCGCCATGTGCTGGAACTCTTTCACCAGGAAAGTCTCTGATGATAATTTGTACTTGTGTTTCACATAAGGAAATGCTAGAAAAAGAAATTAAAAAAGCTATAATTAGCACTGTTAATATTTTAAAATTCATAATTATTTTAGTTAAATTTAATTTTATAAATTGATTGATGGCTATCGTTATATTTTAAAAAAACACCAAGGCTTTCACCAAACTCGAATGGATAAAAATAGTTAAGTGAAAAAGCTTCTGAAAAGTTAATTTTAAATTCACATTGGAAATCGCCATTAGAATCATACATAG
>JBHADY010000157.1:0-5756 GCA_041855325.1 Ignavibacteriota bacterium | reverse complement strand
GATGATCCTGTATCTAGTTTAGATTCAAATGTTCTATTCATTGTAAGCACTCTCCTTAAAGACTTAATAAAAGAAGTAGTAAAAGACTATAAAGAAAAAAAGATTATGCAGTTATTTATTTTTACGCATAATAACTATTTCTTAAGTGAAATTACTTCAATAAAATCTATAATTGATTCAAAACCAGGTAATGCCAACTATTCATTCTGGATATTAAGGAAAGTTTCTAATATATCCAAGTTAGAAAAACATGGAACAGTGCCAAGACTATCTGATTATAAAGCACTATGGAAAGATATTATTTTCTTTAAAAATAACCAATATAATCACTATTCCAATGTGATATCTATACGCAATAATATGAGAAGGATTCTAGAACACTATTTTAAATTTTTAGGTCAGTCTGGAAATATACAAGAGCAAGTTCAGAAAAAAATACAAGATCGACAAGACATTAATAATAAGAAGCAAACTTTAACTATCATAGACTCATTATTTAACTGGATGAATAGTGGCTCTCATAATATTGATCATGGAATAGAGTATATAGTTAATGATATTGATGTCTATTTAAAAGTATTCGAAAAAATATTTACTGAATCTGGACATCTTGCTCATTACGAAATGATGATGAATAGTTGTTCTGATGAAAATACACCTAAATAATAAATTCTACCAATAAAACACATACAAAAAAAAAGGTTAGTCAGTTTTTCTGGCTAACCCGTAACTTAATTATCTATTGGTGTCTCCACTAAGGGAAAATGAGCATCACCAATAGTGTTTTGGTTGTTGTTGAGGTTGTTGTTGAGAAAACAATTTCGAAAAAAAAACTTATATCACTCTCGTCGGCATAAGTAGCATAATAGTTTGTCCGAGTTCTGGCTCTGCAGACATAAGGACAGGTCTATTCGGGTCAGTCGCGAGGAATAAATATATGTTGTCGTCCCCTTCGATTTTATCGAGGTGCATAATCGCTTCCACTAAGAACTCGTGGTTAAAGCCCATAGTCATATCTTCGCCAGTGTAGTCGCAAGGCAGGGTTTCCATCCCCTTATCGCCTTTGCTTTCGTCCTCGCTGGATACGATTATGTGGTCAGTCTTCAGGTTCAGCTTCGCATACTTTTGATTTGAGTTAGAGAAGATAGAAACGCGTCTAATCGCATTCAGGAAGTCAGTTCTCGATAGAGTCAGTCTCACCTCGTTATTATCCGGAATCACGGTTTCGTATGGAGGGAACTTTTCAGTAATAATCTTAGTGATAAACACCACGTTATCGTAATCGAAACGCAGGTGTGTAATCTTATCAAAGTTAGAAATAGAGGAAAGAATCACCTCTTGATCCACTTTTTTCAAAATTTCGGCGGATGCAGCTGGGATAATCACATCGAAGTCAGCTGGGAATGGGTGTTCGCTTGCGGTAACGAATCCACGTGCCAAACGGAAGCTATCAGTTCCCACTACGTAAGCATATTGCTCTCTGAACTGCATAAGCAAGCCGCTCAGAGCAGGTCTATAGTCGTCTTGGCTCACAGCGAAAGTAGTATTTGCGAATAGCTTTTGTATATCGTTTGGCTTCAGCACGGCTATATTCTTATTATCGTCTGCAGGCGGATTATTTAGGTCAGGTTTTTCGCTATCGAATAGCTCTGGTAGCTTCAGGTATTCGTCAGCATCGAGTCCCTTCATATCATATATGCCGGCATCTGTTTTCAGTGTGATGTCATAATTAGTTGCATCTACGACAAATTCCACAGTTCCTACGTTATCCATCACTTTTGCGATGTCAGAGATTTTCTTTGCTGGAACTAAAATTTTTCCGTCTTCTTCGCCCTCCACGCTGGTAGAAGCTTTTAGTATAATATCTTGGTTGGTAGCTATTACCTCCAAAGTATTTTCATTCAGCACGAATAAGAAGTGCTCCAATACAGGAAGAGCTGTCCTTTTAGGAATAGCTTGAATAACCTTGTTCAGTACGCGGTTAAATTCTGCCAGATTTATCGTAAACTTCATTGTTTAACACCTTATAGTTAATATTTTGAGTACATTTCTTGATTTTATTATTAGCAATAAATGTTGCTAATTAATCTATAATTTGCTATTTTTGCATTTTATAGGTATGTAAATTAACAAAATTCTCAATAATACACAAATTTTTCAATGTTATTTGAAATTTTTTTCGGATAATCGTAAAATTTTTTCGCATAATAAAGACACAAATAAACTATGCTAACTCGATACGGAACAGATAATATAATCGCAATGCTTGTGGTGGCTGTGCTTTTGATGGTAATCGGCTATCTCATTGGCAAAACTTGGGCTTACTACGTATTTATTTCCCTTGGGCTTATCTTAACTTTTTTTACTTTTTGGTTCTTCCGCGATCCCGATAGAACCGTGCCAGCAAAGGCATTGGCTGATGAATCGCTTATCGTCTCCCCTTGCGACGGAAAAGTGCTATTCATCATAGACACAAAAGAGGAAAAGTTTATGGGCGGCGAAGTGAAGCAAATAAGCATTTTCCTTTCCCCACTTGACGTTCACGTGAATCGCATTCCTATCGGTGGCGAAGTGAAGTATTTCGAGTATAATCCCGGAGATTATATAATCGCGAACCACCCAAAGGCAAGTGAATTAAACGAGCAGACACACATAGGAATTGAAAACTCCAAAGGAAAGCTCTTCTTTAAGCAAATCGTCGGTGTGATGGCGCGCCGCTTGGTGTGGGACATAAAAGAGGGCGATAAAGTCTCCGTCGGTGCGAAGTTCGGAATGATGAAGTTCGGTTCCCGTGTGGATATCCTTCTCCACCCCGATAGCGAGATATACGTTAAGCCGGGCGATAGATTAGTTGCCGGAGAATCAATAGTAGGAAAGCTGTAATCGCCTATAAATAAGCTATAACAGAATATGCAAATCACACGTTCCATAGTTCCGAACCTATTCACGATAATGAATGCCTTTATGGGCTTCTCCGCGATTATCTACATCTCGCAGGGCAAGCTCTTGGCTGGGGGTATGTTCATACTTGGTGCTGCCATTTTCGATGCCTTGGACGGCGCAGTGGCTCGCCTGCTGAAAGCCACTAGCGAACTGGGTGCGGAGCTGGATTCCCTTTGCGATGCAATTTCCTTCGGTGTTGCCCCTTCCTTTATGCTATATATGTCTTACTTCCATCAGCTCGGGGAAATGGGCATTTTGCTGGCTTCTCTGCCGGCACTTTCGGGCGTAACGCGTTTGGCTCGCTTTAATTCTATGCTCACTTCATTCGAGGACAAGCTATATTTCACGGGTCTTCCTATTCCTGGTGGCGCCGTGAGCATTTTATCATTTGTGCTATTCTTTAAGGAGTCGGTTTATTATCCTGCAGGCTATGATGCCTATTTCTTCATATCGCTTACGCTTATCGTGAGCTATGCAATGATTTCTACGATAAGATTTGATAATATGCCCCGCTTTTCTAAAAGATATATTAAGCAAAAACCAATTATTTTTAGTATATTTATAGTCGGCTCATTGGTTTCTATACTTTCCAAAGGCGATTTGCTCTTCCCGTGCATGATGTTCTACATCATAGCAAGTGGGATTAGGCATTTCGTCGCGTGGATTAGCTCAACCATCAACGCCGAGGACGAAGTCGATGAAAGCGATAATAGCAAAGACTTTACTTATTTAGATTAAGTAATTAATCTAAATATAGTAAGTAATTACAGAACTAAGCAAATAACATAATAAACATAAAATTGAAAGATTCTTATGAACTTTAAAGCAACAGTAAAAATTACTCTAAGAAAAGGCATACTCGACGTGCAAGGAAAAGCAGTGGAAAACGGCTTGCACTCTATTGAATTCAAAGACATTAGCGACGTAAGAATTGGTCGCTTCGTGGAGCTTAACGTCACTGCAGCAGACGAAAAAGCAGCTCACGATATGGTAAGCGATGCCTGCAAAAAGCTAATCGCAAACCCAATCATCGAAGACTTTGAAATTCAAATTACTAAAGCTTAATTAATAGAGAAAGAGAAATAATGAAATTTAGTATTGTAATATTTCCCGGCTCCAACTGCGACCACGACGCATATCACGCAGTTAAAAAGAACTTAGGCTGCGAAGCCGAGTTCATTTGGCACAAAGAAACTGCCCTCCCGGACAAAACTGATTGCGTAATCCTTCCCGGTGGATTTGCTCACGGCGATTACCTGCGTTGCGGGGCTATTGCTCGCTTCTCTCCTATTATGAATGAAGTAATTAATTTCGCCAACAATGGCGGATACGTTATGGGTATATGCAATGGCTTCCAAGTGCTGACTGAAGCACACCTATTGCCTGGCGCTCTTCTTAGAAATAAGGGACTTACCTTCATTTGCGAGGACTCATACCTGAAATGCACTAACTACGATACTGCATTCACTTCGCTTATTCCGAAGGATATCCCATCGCTTAGAATACCTATCTCCCACGGCGAAGGCAACTACTATGCCGACGAAGAAACTATTAAGCGTCTGGAAGACAATAATCAAGTGGTATTCCGCTATGCGAATGCAAAAGGCGAAGTAACTCCAGAGGCTAACCCAAATGGCTCGATTAATAATATCGCTGGTATTATTAACGATAAAGGAAATGTGCTCGGAATGATGCCTCACCCAGAAAGATACTGCGATTCTATGCTCGGTAGCGAAGAAGGCAAGCGCATTTTCGAATCACTAATTGCAAAATTTAAATAGCGGAGGTAGATATGTTCGGATTAGGAACACCGGAATTAGTACTCATTGGCGTGGCAATTGTCCTGCTTTTCGGAGCCAAAAAAATCCCTGAGCTTATGCGCGGGCTAGGCTCTGGAATTAAGGAATTTAAAGATGCTGCAAGTGCAGATGATAAAGATAAAAAATTAGAAGACAAAAACGCAGATGATAAGTAATCACCTGCAATGAAAAGATTATAATTAAATAACTTAACATATTAATTATATCACTATAATTAACTATTAAAGAAAGTGCTATGTTCGACGTTGGCGGTGGCGAGCTTATACTGATAATACTTGCGATAATTGTGCTATTCGGTCCGAATAAAATCCCCGAAGTAGCGAAAACTATTAGCAAGGGCTTTAGGCAATTTCGCCAAGTGCAAGACGAGCTATCAAAGCAGATTTCCTCCGTTAAGCAAGAGATAGAATCTCAGACTACAGAGGTAAAATCCACAATCGAAAACATAGACACGAAGAACATTCCTGCCGACGAAACTTCATCTAACGAAATAAAGAAAACGGAATTCTCTTCGCAAGAGAATTCCGTTATTTCTTCAAGTTTTAAGCCTATCACCACCGAGCTTAAAGATGATGACAATTCGCTAATTTAGCATTAATGTCCTGCATCCCTCAATATTTCATCTAAGGATTTTCCTTCCCCAGTCGGGTCTTTATATATACGTATCATCACCGCACGATTATACATTCTTCCAATAGGAGAAGAGTTTTCAAAGGTGTAGTCCTCTCTTTGAATAATACTTACATTCATCTGAGATACATTCACTGCTTTAAGAGCATTGTTCACTCTCTTTTTCACCAAGTTATCGTTATAACCCTCTGTTCCGAAGCTATCAGCTGAACCAAATACTTCCACCTTATCCTTATCTTCTAGTGCTTTATATAGCTTTTCCTTAGTCTTTTCATTTACGAATTTAACTGCGGATCTATCGAAGTCGAATATAGCTAAAATATGCTCAAAGTAGTGATCTGATCCTGCAGTTTCATCTTTCTT
>JBHADY010000156.1:0-4165 GCA_041855325.1 Ignavibacteriota bacterium | reverse complement strand
CTTTAGATCCATTAGCGAGTATGCTTAAGTTTTTAACTGTCTTAGCGAAGATACGGATAGCACCGCCTCCACCTCCACCAGAGCCAGATTTATCGCCTGGATAGTTCGGGTTGCCGCTTGCTCCACCAGAGCCACCAGCTATTGGCACGCCTAATCTATTTCCGTGGGCTTTCCCCGCATTGTATTTATTGCTTTGTGAGCCATTTGTGGAGTATCCACCGCCACCGCCAATAGAATTTTGGCTGCCACCAGAGCCACCACCATAGCCACCGGCATTGTTAGTTGCATCTACGTTATTTCCGAAAGCACCCTTGCCAGAGAAGCCGAATGGATGGCCAGTTCCGCCACCACCAGATTCATGTCCTGCGGTTACCGGACGCGGCACACCGTTTAAGCTACCATTGTTTTCGCCAGTGCCTTCGCCCCAGTTTTTGTATGAGTCTGCCCACATGGGGAAGGCTGCTTTGTTTTGCCCGCCGGGACCACCGCCAACGAAGCCGTCTCCGCCGTCTTCTCCTGGGTGTTTAAATCCTGTGATGAATGAATCAGTGAAGTATCCGCCACCGCCGCCACCGCCAGCACCGGCGTGTTTGCCGTTTGCGGAGATGTCTATCATAGAGTTCTTTCCACCAGACTTTTTGCCGATAATGTCTTCTTTAACCATTAGTACGAATGGCAGATAAGCCTGATTGCCCGGAGTATTCGGGTCGCAGTCCTTAATACTAACAGAGTAATGACGAGCATTATTAAGCGAGAGCTTTTCTACTATCATTGCTCCGCGGGGAGAACGCACACCGAGTGCCCCTTCGCCGAAGGTATAGTCAGTATTATTATCGCTTAAATCAGGAAATTGATATGGCTTGACTATGTAGAAGGTCTGCCATTCGGAGACAGCACCAGCCATATTCACTCTAAATTGAATTACGTATTTATTTGCTAAATCCCTATAATCACTGGTTTCGGGCATTTCTAGATCTGGATTCACGAAGACAGTGGTTGCTATCATCCTTCCATTCCAGCTTATCACGAGTGGGGAAAAGGTGATTTTATTAGCATCAGCTGGGTTTTTGAATTCTATTTTTAGCTGTTCGTTTGTCATCGGGTTGTCGATTTTTCTATCTTGCCCGAAGTTCCCATTTCCATTATATGCTGATATGATTTCCATATAGGTAGCCATTCCAGGCGAGCCTATATCGGGAATGATATAAGAGACTACTGGAGCCGAAAGTATTGATTTCGGGAGCAGTAGCATCGCAACAAACAATGCCATCATAAAATAGGAAAAAGTCTTTTTCATTGTATAAGTTTATTATTGTTATGTAATTTCTATAATATAACTATAGTCCTAACTCGTATAGACGAATTAAGACTATCTAATATTTAAGATAAATAATCCAATATTTAATATAATTAAGCTTCTCAAATAAAAAAATAATTATGGTTCTATCGGGTCGGGTTCTTCATAGTTTGCATAAATATTGAAGAGGTAATTTAGTCCGAAACCTATACTAAAGCAACGGGGATTAAATTTATCCGAAGGCATATCCGGAGCGACCACTGGGACTATACTCTTCAGCGGGTCGTTCTTTGGGAAATCGTAATACATATTCGTTAGCATAATACCAGCCGAAAGGTAAAGATTTAGCGAGGAGTCATCTTCTCGCAGTACAGGCATCATATAGCCGAAGCTTGCCTCGCTCATTACACGTAAGTTATCTGTTGGTATATCTCCCACATACTTGCCATTCATAGGCAGACCAAAGCTGAAGCTTAGGAATATGTTGCTCACATTTACGTAAGGACTAAAAGTAAGATAAGAATAGCTAAAGTCGTGAGTTTGCATAGACTTACTCTTTATTCCATACGCATAAGAGCTATAGCTAAGCGTGGCACCGAAGCCCGAAGGGGAATCTTCATACAGCTGCCAAAAAGCACTAAGCCCCAAATCAGGCATTTGGCTGAATCGCATTTCGTTTTTTCTGTCTATCATCTTCGGAGCGTAGTTAGTGCTTGATTTAATGCCTATGCTCGGACCTATGGATATAACCTGTGCCACAGCCGAACTAATAGCTAAGCTAAATAATATTATTAATATCGAAACAATTCTTTTCATTTTTGCGTCTTATTTGTCTATATTGTAATTATTTTTCTGTATTTTTGTTATTTATAAGCTTAGCTAATCAATTACTATGCCTAAATACAATAATACGTAAATATACTTATTTTTAGCAAATACAAAATATTACATTCACTTATTTGTCTAATAGGATTGTTAAATTAATGAATCTGATAATATGATACTAAGCAAGGAAATTGCTGACGAGCTTTTCAGGGCTTTCAATATACAAAGATGGAACGATAGACTGCGTCCGATGAATCTATACGAGATGGATAAACACTCGCTAAAGATGATTATTGCATATTGCTTAGCTCGATATGAAGAAGATGCCGGCAAGGAAATTAACTGGCTAAAAATAATCAAATACGGGATTTATGACCTGCTGAGAAGAATTGTAATCTCGGATATTAAATCGCCGATATTTGACCAAATTAAGAAAAATCAAAGGGTCTTTAAGCAGCTGAATAAGCATATACTTACTGAAATTGCTAAAGTCTTCCCGCAAAAGGAAATACAAGATGACTTCGCGATCTTCCTCGATGAAGACGAAAGAAGGCACAGCCAAGACCCCGAATATAAAGAAGATATAAACTCTCAGATATTAGAAGCTGCACATTTCTACGCAAGTTATATGGAATTCAATCACATATATACGGTGAATCCATACAGCTTCCAAAATCTGAAGATACAAACAGAATTGCACAATAAACTAAGCAGGCACCTCTCCCTTAGGGGAATGCAGAAGCTGATGAACCGCGAGTCCATTGCGAACTTCATTGACTTGTGCGGACAGCTTCGCTTCCAGAATCGCTGGGCGCAAACACCGCGCGTGCCGGATACCTCTGTACTCGGACACTGCCTGATGGTGGCTATATTCTCCTACTTCCTAAGTATAGAATATACTTCTTGCGAGAAGAGGATATACAATAATTTCTTCTGCGGGCTATTTCACGACTTGCCAGAGGTGGCTACACGCGATATTATCTCGCCCGTGAAGCGCATTTCCGAAGACCTGCAGAACCTGATTTCCGACATAGAACAGGAGCTGTGCAATAAAGAGATATACCCATTGCTCGAAAATCAAACTTGGGTGGAAGAGTTTAAGTACTTCACGCAAGATGAATTTTCAAACAAAGTGATGATAAATGGCGAAATAATATCCGGACTAAATATAGAGGAAATATCCCAAAAATATGAAAGTGCCGAATATAAGCCAATAGATGGCGAAATAGTGCGTGCTGCGGATAAGTTCTCCGCCTTCTTAGAGGCATATTATTCCTGCGAGATAGGAATTAAATCCCCAGATTTACTTGACGCCATTAAAAACGTAAAGCAAGATTATATGCAAAAAACGATTCATAACATCAACTTTGCAGATCTTTACAAACGCTATACTAAAACATTCAATCAATAAATTTTATAAATTTAAATAAGAAAATAATATGGATAACATAATAAGAATCAGCACTGGCATCGAAGGTGCCGACGAAAAAGACGCATTTATGATTACTCGCGAAGCCGTGGATGCTGCTATTGCGACTATTCGCGATAACAACGTGCCAGAAGATTACTTCGTGCGCATTGCTGCTGAATCCAGCTCCTGCTGCGGACTTAGCTTCTTCCTCGAATTCGATAATGAAATCGACCCAGGCAGAGACAGAGTAGTTGAAGAAATGGGACTGAAGTTCGTTATCGATAACGTGTCCATCTTCCAGCTCGCTGGCGTTACCCTCGACTTCGATAGCACTCCGGGCAACGAAGGTTTCTTATTCCGTGGCTTCCGTGATCCTCACGCTTCTTGCGGTTGCGAAAGCGATGGCGGATACCATCATCACCACGGTGGTGGATGTTGCGGAGGCGGTCATCATCACCACGACGAAGGGCATTCTTGTGGGTGTAAACACTAACAAAAAAAGGGCGGCAACGCCCTTTTTTTGAATTAAGAATTAAGAATTCTGGTCAGATAATCGCCGATGGCGATTATCAAATTAACCATTTACGGCTTTAGCCGCAATCTTTATCATCTTTTCAATCCTTTAATCATAG
>JBHADY010000155.1:0-6228 GCA_041855325.1 Ignavibacteriota bacterium | reverse complement strand
GACAAAGTTAATCTAAATACTTTCGTTAGCAATGTGTTGCCCATCTTCCAGCAAAAGATAAACGATAAGGATATTCGCATAAAAGTGAAAATCAGCGAGGAAACTCCGGACATAGAAGCTGACCCATTCAAGCTGGAACAGCTATTCATCAACCTAATCGATAATGCCATAAAATACACCGATGCCGGCAACATAGAAATTCAAGCAAAGCCTATTGACTACAATAATCGCAAGTGTGTGAAAATAGACTTCGCCGATAGCGGACTGGGAATGAGCAAGCAAGAGCTGAATCGTATATTCGAGCGATTCTATGTGATAGATAAATCGCGTTCGCGCAAAGTGGGAGGCACTGGCTTGGGGCTATCGATTGTGAAGCATATTGTCCTCTTGCACAAGGGCGATATACTCGTAAGTAGCGAGAAAGGCGAAGGTAGCACCTTCTCTGTTATCCTCCCAATCAAGCAAGATGAAGAAAGTGAGTGATAAGTTTTCTGTTTTCACATATATTCCTTATTTTTGAGTTTAATTTTTTTGTTTATAATTCGACCTTGTTATACTAATCAAATAAATATATGAAACACAGAATATATAACTTCTTAGTAGCACTATGTGTGTTAATGATTGCATTCCCTGCGTATTCACCAGCTCAGAAGAAGGGCAAGGCGTTAGATCCCAGCTTCGTAAAGGCATTTGAGGATTTGCAGCAGGAAATAAAGCTAAATAAGGGAAGAATTGAGTCTATACTTGGATTGATGATAGACCTTAGCTACGTAGTGAAAAAGGAGGGAGAAGCCGGCTATCTCTACCCAAATGAAGAAGGAATGAGCTTCCCGCTAAATCTTTTATACTTAAATAACTTACTAATTGATAATTGGAAAGAAATAAGCAAAATGAGTGCTGCGAACTCATACACAACTCAAATTACGAGAAAAGAAAGCGAAGGCAATGTGAAATATAGCTTCTCTTTGGGGCATATCACAAAGTACTTGAATGAGTATTATGTTAAAAGATATGGCAAAGACTGCTACGTGTTTGAAGTCAAAGTAGAAGGCGATGGTAGCTCTACATTTTGGACAATTTTCAAGAAAGTAGAACCTAAATACGGAGTGCAGTCTTGGTATATCATTGATATATTTGCTCACTTCGTTGGATAAACTAACTCCACTTTATAAAACGAAAGCCACTCTCTTTGCGGGGAGTGGCTTTTCTGTTTTGTAAGTATATGTATATTTATATATTAAGGAACTATTCTGTAAATCATTCTTGGGAATGGGATCACCTCGCGAATGTGCTGAGCACCAGTAATCCATTTCACTACGCGTTCCACGCCGAGACCGAAGCCAGAGTGAGGAACGCCACCAAATTTACGTAGATCTAAGTACCATTTGAATGCTTCTTCTGGTAAGTTGTGCATACGAATGCGTTCCAATAGCACGTCGTAATCTTCTTCTCTTTGAGAACCGCCGATGATTTCGCCAGCTTTTTCAGGTCCTAACATATCCATAGCGAGCACGACCTTTTCGTTTTCAGGGTCTTGCTTCATATAGAATGCTTTCACATCTTTTGGATAGCGGTGAATGATAAGCGGCTTATCAAATTGCTCCATAATTGCTTCTTCTTGAGGAGTACCGAAGTCTTCGCCCCAAGGGAATGGAGTAATATCCACGTCTTTTCCGTCTATCTTCTTCTTTAGAGGAATGTTATTCGCAACGAGCCAATCCACTGCTTCTGTGTAGCTCATTCTATAGAATGGACGGCGGATTTTCTCCAACTTAGTAGTGTCGCGTTCGAGAACTTTGAGTTCAGTTTGGTTTACTTTCAGTACGTATTGCACTATGTACTCTACTAAGTCTTCAGCGAGATCCATATCATCATTCAGATCGAAGTAAGCCATTTCAGGCTCTACCATCCAGAATTCAGTTAAGTGCTTACGAGTTTTGGAGCGTTCAGCGCGGAAAGCAGGACCGAATGTGTAAATTCTACCCATAGCCATAGCTGAAGCTTCGCCGTAGAGCTGTCCAGATTGAGATAAGTATGCGCTACCTAAATCGAAGTACTTAGTCTCGAACAGAGTAGAAGTTCCTTCGCAAGCGTTAGGAGTGAGCATAGGAGAATCCATTAACTTAAAGCCATTGCCGTCGAAGAAGTCGCGGATAGCTTTCATAACGGAAGCTCTGATACGCATAATAGCGTGCTGACGAGAAGAACGTAGCCATAAGTGGCGGTGTTCGATAAGGAAAGCATCTCCGTGTTCTTTCGGAGAGATAGGATAATCCTTAGCGATTTGATAGATTTGCACATTGGTTACGTCGATTTCGAAGCCACCCGGAGCGCGTTCTTCTTTTTTCACTGTACCAGTTACTTTGATAGAAGATTCCTGAGTAAGTGATTTAATTTCGTCGAATTGAGCTTCTTCAAAGTTTGGTTTAAATACTACGCATTGGCAAATGCCAGTACCATCGCGCAGGATAATGAACTGTAATTTTCCTTTTCCGGTTTTGTTCATCACCCAGCCCTGCAGGGTTACTTCTTCGCCAACGTATTTGTCTAAATCTTCGATATACTTATACGATTTATATCTTGATTCCATTAATACCTCTAATTATCAATTATTATTTTCTATTCAACATTAAGACTGCAAATATAAGAAATTCTAATGTAAATGTAAGAAGTTATAATATAAAGCTATGAACTTATACAAGATTTAAGCTATAAAACACAGCTTTATGCACTGAGCTTGCCCATAAAGTGCAAATTTAACAAAACATTAACTGATTATTAATTTTGTCTTCATACTAAAGTGCGAATTTCGCATTTTGAAAATTGTAATTGTATCTTAAACATTCGGAGATGAATTTATGAACAATCGAAAGATATGGTTTAGCATAGTGGCTTTACTATTTTCATTCGTAACACTAACTGCTCAAGCTAAATACAAATTAGAGGGCAAAGTAATCGACAGCGAATGTGGCGAAGTCATTCACTCCGGACTTGCCGGGTAACTTCGCAGGTGGTTTGGTGCAGCTTAACACTATAGACTTCCCTCAGGGATACAGCCTGCGATTCAGCACAGGTGCGTCAGTTAGCGATAACTTGCTCTTCCAAGATAAGTTCATCTCTACTCAAGGTGGCTCGCTCGATTGGCTGGGCTTCAATGATGGATTAGCTGAAATTAAGAATAATACTTTCATCGGCATTAAAGGCGAAAAATACTTCTACTTCGGTAGCAAGACTAAAGAAAGCGAAAAGACTAACCTCAACTGGTTCAATAGCCCAGAAAATGCTAATGAGTTCATCTCCGGAAACGGAAACATAGCAAATTATGCGAATATAAGCAATCTTTTCCCCGCTGCTAATGAAATGCACACGCTGAATCTAATACCTACAGAGAATGCAAATTACAGTAAAACTGCCAGTTTCGCTACGGAAAAGCTATCCGACACTTTCTTTGAAAACGTGACCTTCCGCGGGGCGTTCTCTCACGACATAGCACATAGATGGGACGCGAATTGGGCAAACTATGATCCGGTGAATACAGTCTATAAAGCAAAGTCTAATGTAGAGGAAATCGAAAGTACATTCGCGAATAATATACAAATTAATATCTCCCCGAACCCAGTGGCAAACACTTGCTTGGTGCGCTACGAAAACCCAAGCGATGCAAACGTAAGCATCAAAATTTACAATGAAATGGGCGAAATCGTGCAGCAAATCGCAAGCGGAGTGTTCCAAGCTCGCGGAGTATATGAATTCAGAGTAAATGCAAACGAACTTACACAAGGTACTTATTTTATTAACATTTGCAATGATAAAACTAGCACTACAAAAACTCTCAGAATAGTAAAATAAATAGTTAACTGAATTTAAGTATTTTAAATTAAGTGATACGGGTTTAGCCCCTTCGCGGGCTAGACCTTTTATTATACGATTAAGCGAATGTGGATAACTTAATCGCAAAAGCTGAATATATTTTAAGATTTTATTTGCTTATTACAGGGAAATTCCGTAATTTTGAAATCCTTAATTGTTTTACATAACTTTCTAACAAAATAATGGCTCATCATAAGTCGGCACTTAAAAGAATTCGCCAAACAAGAAAGAGAAAGATTGCAAATAGAAATAACAAAAAGCAAATAAAAGAAGCTATCAAAGAAGTATTTGCTGCTAGCTCTTACGAAGTTGGTTTTGAAAAGTTCAAAAAGGCTAACTCTTTATTAGATAGACTTTCACTCCGCGGCTTATTACACAAAAATACTGCTGCTAACAGAAAATCTTCTATGGCTCGCCACTTGAACAAAATGAAAGCTCCACAAGCTTAATCGCTTAATAAGCTTCAAAATATAATAACCCTGCGCCCGTAGCTCAATTGGATAGAGCATCTGACTACGGATCAGAAGGTTTGGGGTTCGAGTCCCTTCGGGCGTACAACAATACTCGATACAAAAAAGACTTACTTGAATAAAGTAAGTCTTTTTTTTATTATATTAGCTATTTATTACATTCCCTATTTATTATTAGCTAAAATTTGCGTAATTTTGAATGTTATTTTTGATTTAATAATGAATAAGGACGTCAATAAATGAAATTGCAAGGCAAAAACATATTTATTACAGGCGCTTCCTCTGGTATTGGCAGAGCCTGCGCTCATTCATTCGCAAATGAAGGTGCAAACCTTATCCTCCTCGCCCGCAGAAGCGAAAAGTTAGATGAACTACAAGCTGAATTACTAAAAGAATATAATATCAAAATTCATCTAATCACTGCTGACGTAAGGGATTACGACACCGTGAAAAGCGTTATCGAAGCTATCCCAACTGAGTTTAAGAAAATCGATATACTAATTAACAATGCTGGATTAGCCCGCGGAGTAGGCAAAATCTATGATGCTGACCTAACCGATTGGGAAGAAATGATAGACACAAACGTAAAGGGGCTTCTCTATGTCTCCCGCACAGTCATCCCAATGATGCTGAAAGAAAATAGCGGTCACATAGTGAATATAGGCTCCATCGCCGGACTCGAACCATACGCTGGCGGCTCAGTTTATTGCGGCACTAAACACGCCGTTCGCGCCATCTCTAAGGCAAGTGCATTAGACCTTAATGGCACTAACATCAAAGTAACTGAGATAGACCCAGGCTTGGTGGATACTGAATTCTCCAAAGTGCGCTTCCACGACGATATGGAAAAAGCAAACAAAGTATATGACGGCTTAACCCCGCTCTACGCAGAAGATATAGCTGATATAGCATTATACGTTTGCACGCGTAAATCCAGCGTAATGATACAAAGCGTACTCGTTACCCCCACTTGCCAAGCAAGCGCTACTACAGTAAGCAGAAACAAGTAATAGATACTAATAGACAGTATAAACAAAAAGGGACTCCCGCCTTTGCGGAAGTCCCTTTATTAGTTCTCGAACTAATCTATACACTAATTTAATCCGTAGTCTTAATCTCCTAAGTCAATAATATCATTTGGACTTACTTTATTTGAAGAGTCTCCAATATTTACGAAATCGGAGAAATCATTTTCTGTTAAAGGAGTAGGCATTCCTGCGCTTAGTGCCTTCCTAGTTTGTGTCTGTGAATATCTACTTTTTGTGTTCATTCCCGCTGAAACGGAGCCATTCAGATTAAATCTATCTACTAATGCGTGCAACTGACTCGCCTGTCCAGATAGCTCTTCCGCAGCACTTGCGGATTCCTCTGCGCTTGCAGTATTCGTTTGTGTTACTTTATCAATTTGCTGTAAGCCTTCGTTGATTTGAGCAATGCCCTGAGCTTGCTCATTTGAAGAAGTAGTGATTTCTCCAATAATGTCAGCCACTTTCACGGATTCACTTTGTATTAACTTCAGAGCTTCTCCAGTTTTTTCTACTAACTCAGCACCTCTTTCTACAGTTTTAATACTGTTTTCTATCATCTCAGATGTTTCGCTTGCAGCTTTCGCTGAGCGAGCCGCAAGGCTACGCACTTCCTCTGCCACTACGGCGAAGCCTTTGCCGTGACGTCCGGCGCGAGCAGCTTCCACAGCAGCATTTAATGCAAGTAGGTTAGTTTGGAATGCGATATCGTCAATAACTTTAATAATCTTCGATATGCTATGAGATGAAGCATTAATTTCATTCATTGCATTTGTGAGGAGAGACATTTCGGAATTACCCTTTTCCGCAGCATCGCGTGCATTTGTTGCCAGGGTATTTGCCATTCCTGCGTTTTCAGCGTT